>NZ_JVEL01000332.1:0-789 GCF_001076875.1 Serratia sp. 506_PEND | reverse complement strand
AAAAGGCTTCGCGGGGCTCACTTTGCGACCTGATATTGTCTTCCAGCAGTGCCAGCGCCGCATTCAGCCCCTGCTCTTCGCGGCAGGCACCAATCGCTGTGTTCACATCACCACAGGCCTCCCCCCGTTCCGTCGCTGCTGCCCGCAACCACTGTTCACAGCGCGACGATAAAAATGGGGTGTCATCACTGAACGTCAGCGTTCTCAGCGCAGGCAGGCGATGTAGCAGGTGCTGGAGTTCTTCCCTGATAGCCTCAGCCACTGGTGTCAGTCCCTTTAGTAGCGCCATCTGCGCCGACAGCCAGTGACCGTCAAACCAGTAAGGCGAAAGGGTGAGGCTCGTCTCTGTCTGACGCCACAGGGTTATATCGGCGCAGGAAAGGGCTGATTCGTATTCACTTACCCGGTCAAGTGAAACCGCCGCCAGCGGAGTCCTGTTTCCTCTGCTGACAACAGGCGTGGACGTGATGGTATGCCAGATGGCATAACGGCGAAGACGGTATCCCACCGCCTCACCCGGGTGCTGCTCGGTCAGGCGGTCTGCCACCTTCAGCAGCGTCTGCTGCCATGCCCGTTCATCAGCATCGTCGATGTTCAGGGCCATGTGATCATGGCGAACAACAGGTTCTGGTGATGTTGCTGAGGCCGGCGATTCAGGGGAAGACGGGCGCTCTGCACTGTCCTGGTTCTGCTCCTGTAACTGGCGAGCAGCACGCTGCAAGGTAATGAGTAACCCGTCAAACAGGCCATCCTGCTCGGGCATCAGCGCTCCCCAGGTCCGTGCCAGCG
>NZ_JVEL01000331.1:0-16412 GCF_001076875.1 Serratia sp. 506_PEND | reverse complement strand
CTGCTGGGTGCGCGTCTCCAGCGCCTGGGCCGGCCAGGGCTATGGCGGCGTGCAGATCCCACGCGTCAACGACGAAGTGGTGGTGGACTTTATCAACGGCGATCCGGATCGACCGATCGTCACCGGGCGCGTCTATAACGAAGCCAGCATGCCGCCGTGGGCGCTGCCGGCCGCCGCCACCCAGATGGGCTTTATGAGCCGCACCAAAGACGGCACAGCCGACAACGCCAACGCCCTGCGTTTCGAAGACAAGGCCGGCGCCGAACAGGTGTGGATCCAGGCGGAACGCAACATGGACACCCAGGTGAAAAACGATGAGAGCCACACCATCGCTAATGACCACACCCACCTGGTGGGCGGCAACCAGATCAAGCGGGTGGTGCTCAATCAGGCCACCGGCGTCAAAGGCGACGCCTCCGCGCTGACCGGCAAAACGCGCAGCGACGCCGCAGTCAACGCCTTTACCCTCGGCTCCGGCGAATCGCTGCGGCTGGAGTGCGGCGAAAGCGTTATCGAGCTACTGGCGAACGGCCAAATCAACATCACCGGCACCAGCTTCAATATCACGGTGAAAGAGGACGGGGAGATCAATACCGGCGGCCAGTTGGATCTCAACCAGCCCGGCGGCGCCGCACGCACCGCCGCACCGGGCGGCGGCCATCAGGCGGCGATCCAGAGCGCCGTCGATCAGCTGTTCCCGAAATCCTGATGCCGACGCGGCCCTGCGCCGCGCCCTTTCCCCCTGATGACTTGCAAGGACATCCATGGATTACCTTTTCCAGGATCAGTACAAAAAAAGAAAAAACCGGCGATATATATATAATTGCCGACTTCTCCGAGGCCTTCATTACAGATGCAGTGCTTTGCAGTTGGCGTTTTGCGCCTGAAAAACTCATGATGGGAATACAAAAAAAGTAGAAGGTGCTATTACCAAAAATCTTCGAACATGGTTTTATGAGAAAACTCATATACAACTTCCAGTTAGTGGTTCATGGGGGCATATTGACGCTGCTTATGACCCACATAATTTAACGGGAACAATAGTGTGCAACTATCGCAGTGCATTTCACACTGAGGATGAATGGCGAAAATATTGCAAAAGGAATAACATAATTTATTAAAAAAGAGGGAACTCATCCACATTATTATATAAAAATTCACACACTCATTCCATAATGCAGAGTGTGTGTGATTTTTCACCCCCCCCCTCGAATATCGCAAATAATTACATCTTCACTTCGCACACTAACAATCAATAAAGGCATGAATCATTTATTCACTAGATCTATTTAAATATTATGAACAAAAAGAAAATTGTCATTATCCCATCAAACAGGCAACTGTTTGATGGTAACGAAGAGCAGTTTCACTTATTTAAAAAAGAAGTATCCATCCCTAACTCTAACGAAAAAGTACTTTATGATAACAGCTCTGCGATACCCATATGGGATATAGATGAAAACATCAGGAAGGCGATCGCAGAAAAAATAAGCGGAATAAAAGTCATAGAGTACCCATATGACCCAATACCTTCATATAAAAATGAAAATCTGGATATCTATGTTCAACCAGTAGAGTCGGACATGCACAAAAAAAGAATAACAATAATCACGGCGACGGGTGAATCACAACCAGCAAGATATAAGATAAAGTTGCTGGGTTTCATTTTTCACTAGCATTCTATTAAGTTCGCTTACTGCAAACAATAGATTTTATAAAAAACCTTAAACATACATTCCATGATATAGACATGGAATAATTATTCTTATGACCTTTCCGCTTTTAAATGAGTCTTTAAATACCCCATCAAAAGGCTCCCAAAGAGCCTTTTGATACGCTACCGCGCCGTTAGCCCCTTCACCACTTCTTCACCGTCTGGTAAATATCGAGGTCGAAATAGCCGTCGGCTTCGCAGTCGTTGAGATAGTGTTCGTAGCTCACCCCCTCAACCGGCTGGTAGCCGCTGGCCGGCAGCAGCTTCTGATAGAACTCGCCCCACACCCGCTCGAAATCGCCATCGCTGATGCGCACGTGGTAGACCGCGTACTGCCCGGCGGGCAGCGTCTGCACGGTAACGCCCTCGCTGCCCGCCGGCAGCGCGAAATCGTCCGCCACGCTCATCACCACGTCGGCACGCAGCTTTTCCGGCGCCACTTCCGCCGGATCGTCCCAATACAGCACCAGCCATTTGCCAAACGGCACGCCGTGGCGCTGCCGCCATGCCAGCAGTTGCTGCGAGCCCTGCGGGATGGTCTGCGGATACGGCCCCACGACTCTGACCCCCACCACCTTCTCCGCCGCCTTATCGATAATCCTCACGCTCATCGCCCTTCCCCCTCACAATGTCTCAGGCGCCGATTTCGGTACGCACGTCCAGCAGTTCGGGGAAAAAGGTCAGATCCAACGCCTTTTTCAGGAAGCTGACGCCGCTGGAACCGCCGGTGCCCGACTTAAAGCCGATGATCCGCTCCACCGTTTTCATATGGCGGAAACGCCACAGGTGAAAACTCTCCTCGATATCCACCAGCTTCTCCGCCATTTCATAGGCTTCCCAGTAGGTCTGCGGGTTGTCGTAGATCACTTTAAACGCCGGCAGCAGATCCGGGTTGCGCTGGTAGGGCTGCGTCCAGTCGCGCTCGAGACACTCCTGCGGGATCGGCAGGCCGTGGCGCGCCAGGTACAGCAAGTATTCGTCGTACAGGCTCGGCGCTTCGAGGATCGCCTTCAGCGCGGCGTGCTTTTCCGCGTCGTTGCTGAACACCGCCAGCATCGCCGCATTCTTGTTGCCGAGCAGAAACTCGATCGACCGGTATTGGTGCGACTGGAAGCCCGATGAGCTGCCCAGCACGTCGCGAAACTCGACGTACTCCGACGGCGTCAGCGTTTCCAGCACCGCCCACTGCTCGAACAGCAGCCGCTGGATCTGTTTGACGCGCGCGAGGATTTTGAAACAGTGGCTGAGTTTGTCCTGCTGCACCAGCCGCAACGCCGCCTGCAGCTCGTGCAGCATCAGCTTCATCCACAGTTCGGAGGTTTGGTGCTGTATCACGAACAGCATTTCGTCATGATGCGGCGGGTTGGAGAGCGGGTGCTGGCAGTCCAGCAGCGAGTCCAGGCACAGGTAGTCGCCATAGCTCATGCGTTTGGAAAAATCGGTGACAATCGCGCTTTCTAAGTCCCGTTTGTTCATCTGTGATCTCCGTTGCGCCCAGCGCCCCATCGGCCTGGAACGTGCCGCAAAGAGAAAACAATAGTACAGAACCCGCCGCCCCGAAGGACGATAAACGAGAGGTGCTTCGCAGATCTCACTCATCTGCGTTAACACATGCCCCCTGCCCCTTTGTTGTTTAGTAAACAACACGGCTGCCGCCTGACGACTCTCACAAATGCGCAATCCCATGCGTGCGGCGCCCCGGTTGCGGCTTGCCTGCGGCCGGCTTCCCTTATAGATTGCAGGCTAACGGCAGGCAGCAAGGTATCGGCAAATGGCAAATATTCGTGATGTGGCGCGGTTGGCCGGCGTGTCCATCAGCAGCGTGTCGAACCTGCTGAACAATCGCAGCCACCAGATGAGCGCGCAGACCCGTGAGCGCATCGAACGGGCGATGGAAACCCTGGGATACCGGCCGGCCCGAGCGGCGGCGCCCGCGCCGCAGGCGAAGATCATCGGCCTGCTGCTGCCGTCGATCGTCAACCCGAGCTTTTCGGCGCTGGCGCATGCGGTCGACGGCGCGGCGCGGACTCACCGTTACCGCGTCTTGCTCGGCAACGCCTACCGCCAGGAACAGGAAGAAGCCGCGTTTATCGACGATATGTTCCTGCACGGCGTGCGCGGCATCATCGTAGCGGCGAGCGACATTCGCCAGACTCATTTTGTTCGGGCCGCCGAGCGAGGCATGAAGATTGTCAGCTACGACAGCCCGTTCGCCGAGCCGATGGCCACCGATACCCGACTGTTCGACAGCGTGTCGATGGACAATATCGCCGCCGGGCGCCTGGCCGCGCAGCACCTGCTCGAGCGCGGCTGCCGACACATCGTGTTCGCCACCGAAGCGACGCTGACCGTCGGGCGCAGCCACAAGATCGACGGTTTTCTGAGCGCGCTGGGGCACAGCCTAAGCGAACGCCAACGGGTGATCGAAGGCAAAGCCACCAGCGCCTACGGCGACACGGAAATGTTCGAATTGGGGCTGACGCTGGCGCCGCGCGTTCTCGCGTTGGCGCCGCGCCCGGACGGCATCGTGGCGATTAACGATGCGCTGGGCATCGGGCTGATGGTGGGGCTGCGCGCCGCCGGCGTCCAGGTGCCCGCAGACATCTCGGTGATCGGCATCGACAATATCGCGCTGGCCGGCCTGGCCGAACCGGGGTTGACGTCGATTGGCCCGCCGCTGGCGGAGATGGCGCAGCTGATGGTCGAACGCCTGATCGGCCGCATCAACAATGATTCACAACCGCCCGGCGAGTTTCTCTTCCCGCCGACGGTCATCAGCCGGCGCTCGGTCAAAGCCGCCGGTTAATACGGTAAAAACGGCTTACCCAGACGATGCGCAGATAGCATCGTCCGGCTCGCCGCAGCCAAAATCAGAAAAAACAGCGTCGTCGCAATAAATAAACGGCGCGACGCTTTATGCACGCAACGTCGTTATTCAGCTCTCCGCTCATGGCTTTGGGCAGGGACGCTATTATTCCGATTAACCACATGGGAAAAACCATGATGAAAAAAACAATGCCAAAGGATATTGAACGCAGCGCCATCAGGAAATTGACGCTGCATATTGTGCCCCTCATGATTTTGTTGTATTTCCTGGCCTTTCTCGACCGCAACAATATGGCCTACGCCGCCAAAGCGCTGGAAGATAATTTGGGATTGACCGCCTCGGCTTTCGGCTTCGCCTCCGGAATTTTCTTTATCGGCTATTTCCTGTTTGAAATACCCAGCAACGCCGGCACCATTAAATTCGGCCCGCGCATCTGGTTCGCCAGAATATTAATTTCCTGGGGCATCTTCGCGACCCTGCTCGGTTTTGTGCGCACGCCGCTGGAGCTGTATATTTGCCGTTTTATGCTGGGCGTGTGCGAAGCCGGTTTCTTTCCCTCGGTGGTGTATTACTTCACGGTCTTCTTCCCGGAAAAGTACCGCACCAAAATTCTCGGCATGTTCATCATCGTCCAGCCGCTGTCCAACGCGGTCGGCTCGCCGATTTCCGGCTTTATTCTCAATATTCAGCATGACTGGTTCGGCTTCGCCCCCTGGCAGCTGCTGTTTATCCTCGAAGGGCTGCCGCCGATCGTCATCGGCCTGCTGATCCCGTTCCTGATCAAGAACTCGCCCAAGGATGTCGGCTATCTGAACGTGGAGGAAAAAGCCTGGCTGATGAGCAACGCCGGCCGCTCCAAATCCGGCTCTAAAATCACGCTGGCCGACTTCCTGAAAGGGATTAAAAACAAGAAATACCTGCTCTACGCGCTGCTCAACTTCGGCATGGTGTGCGGCATTTACGGCTTCGGCACCTGGCTGCCATCGATCATCAGCGCCCTCTCCGGCGGCGATATCTTCCGCGTCAGCCTGCTGGCGCTCATTCCCTACGGCCTGGCCGCGCTGTTGGTGTATCCGTGGAGCCTGTGGGCCAGCAAAACCAAAAAACTCGGCGTGTTTGCCGGCCTCAGCATGGTGGTCGCCGCCATCGGCCTGATGGGGGCGGTGACGTTTTTTAAATACGATCCGCTCGTCGCGCTGTCGTTCCTGTGCATCGCCGCCATCGGCATCTACACCGCCGTGCCGCCGTTTTTATCCATGCCCGCCAATATCTCCACCGGCGCGGCCGCGGCCGCCGGGCTGGCGGTGGTCAGCTGCATCGGCAATATCGGCGGTTTCGTCGCCCCCTATGCGGTGGGCGTGCTGAACGATCTGACCGGCAGCAGCGCGCCGGGGCTGTTTTTCCTGGCCTCGTGCCTGCTGGCCACCGGGCTGATCTGCATTTTCTACTGCGCCAAACAGCGTGAAGGCGTCATCAATTCTTAACGAACCAATAAGGAGTCAATCATGGGCGATCTTGCGGGCAAAAAGGTCTTTATCACCGGGGCGGAACAGGGCATCGGCCGCGCCACCGCGGAGCGGCTGATCAAGGCCGGTTGCGACATCTATTTTCACTATCACAGCGACGAAAGCGGCCCCAAAGCGCTGGTGGCGCTGGCCCATTCATTGGGGCAAAAGGCCGCTTACGGCTACGCCGATCTCATCGATACCGACGAAACGCAGCGCTGCGTCTCGGCCGGCGCCGAGTTTCTCGGCGGCATCGATATCCTGATCAATAACGTCGGCGGCATCGTCGGGCGCAAATGGCTGGGCGAGATCGACCGCGCCTTCTGGCAAACCGTGATCGACGTGAACATGACCACCATGCTGAACGTCACCCAGAGCGCGCTGCCGCATCTGAAAGCGGCGCCGGACGGCGCCAGCATCGTTAACCTGGCCTCACAGGCGGGCCGCGCCGGCGGGCACTCCGGCTCGCTGGTCTATTCCGCCACCAAGGGCGCGGTACTCACCTGGACGCGCTCGCTGGCGGCGGAGCTGGGCGAGCACAGCATCCGGGTGAATGCGGTCGCGCCCGGCCTGATCCTCGGCACCCGTTTCCACAATCGCCACACTACCCAGGCATCGGCGGAGGAAACCGTTCGCGCCATCCCGCTGGGCCGCGCAGGCGCACCGGACGACGTGGCGCGCGCCATCGCCTTCCTGGCGGCGGAATACGACGGCTTCATCTCCGGCGCGACTCTCGACATCAACGGCGGCATCTACCGCATGTAATTCAGCTGCGGGCGGCGCGCTTGCCGCCCGCCCATTCAGGAATCGCTTTATGATCAAATCCGCCATCACTCACCCGCCGCTGCTTGCCGCGCTGGCGCAATGCGGGCATAAAACCCAGGTATTGATCGCCGACGGCAACTACGCCTGCGTGACCCACGCGCCGAAAGACGCCACCGTGGTCTATCTGAACCTGGCGCCCGGCACGCTCGCCGCCCCGCCGATCCTGGAAAAACTGCTGGCCTGCATCAACGTGGAAAGCGCGGCGCTGATGGCCTGCCCGCCGGACTTCACCAACACCATCGAAGCCGAATACCGGCAGCTGCTGCCAGAGCATTGCCCGATCGAATACCTGCCGCGCGAGGCGTTTTACGCCGCGGTTAAATCGGATCGGACGCTGCTGGTGATCGCCTCCGGCGAACAACGCCGTTTCGCCAACCTGCTGCTGACGGTGGCGCCGGTGGTGTGAAAGAGGTAGAGGGTGTGAGGGGTAAAATGAGGGGGCCAGCCCCCTCATGCCGTTACAGGTCAGCGACCCACTTCTCCAGCTCCCCCGCACGTTCCGCATCGATATAGCTGGTGGCCCAGCCAAACAGGTAAGCGAAGGCGAAAATGCCCACCGTCGACGACACCAGCGTCGGCGCGAAAAACGCGGCGATAGCGGAAAGCGTATACCCTGCGCCGATCGACAACCCGAGCGCTTCGAGCTGGTTGCGGAACGCTTTCCAGTTGCCGGTTGAGAAACCTTCAATCGCGGCGTTTACCAGATCCGCGCCCTTGATCGCCCAGTCCACCCCGGTGAAGACCTTGCCCAATACCCGCGCATTGCGGGCATACTGTTCCGCATCGATCATTTTCAGCCAGGCGACAATCGCCGCTTTGTCCTGAGCCTTGAGCTTTTTGTTCAGGCCCTTCGTCAATTGCTCGTAGGTTTTCTCCGCATCTTGCACGTTGCGGATATATTTTCCTTGAATTCCCGCCTCCAAATCTTTGGCGAGTTTAGCGTATTTCGCGCCGATCTTTTCCGCGATATCTTTATTGATACCTGCGGCCAGGCTGACGCCATCCTTGATGGCTTTTAATTCCGCATTTTGATATTCGACGAATTCCTTAACGATCGTTTTTACCGAGCCGGGCGATTTTACCGGCTTGCCGTTGGCATATTTCACCTCCATGGCATTCAGGTTATCCCCTCTCACCACGGCGATAAACGCGGGCCGGTTCTTATTGGCCTTATAGTAGAGGTTGTAGGTCGCCACTCCGTCTTGCTTTTCCACCTTTAAATGATGAAAACCGTAGTAACTCCCGGTCGTGCGGGTCGTCGAGAATTCGCCGGTTTTGCCGTTGCCATGCCAGCCGCTGACGGGCCGATCGCGATGCGAGTCTGTCACGAAACTGCCTAACGAAGAGGCGCCGATCTGCCCGGCATTCAGGCCATTGTTCCCGCCTTTGCCAGGGGTTGAGGGCTTGCGCGCATGGCCGGTTTCGATATCCCCGATCGCCACTGTCACCCCCTTGGCGTTGACCCCCATCACCAGCCCTCCCAGGCCAATGTGCTTCGCCTGATCGGCCGTCAAACCGGTGGCGGAAAGGCTCAGCGTGCCGGATGGGCTGACGCTTTCAATATGCAATTTCGCATCCGGGTTAATTCTGCGCGCCGCCTTAATCACCGCCTCCAGCTTCATGCGCAGCGCCGGATCGTTTTGGATCGCCGCTATCTGTTGCTGTGCCGGGCTGTTGCCGGCGCCGGCGCCGCCGCGATCGCGATCGCCGGAATGGCCTTTATCGCCGCCCCCCGGCTCAGGGCCCGTACCGCGTTCAGAACTCCAGTTAGTCCCATCTCCTTTACCGCCATAATTAAATCCAGGCATATGCTTTCATCCTTATTTCGTTTTATTTTTAAGATGCCGATATTCTCGTTTAACGCGGATTGACACGCGCATTATCCCTATCGGCAAACCGTTTTTAGCTGCCCGTCATTTATAAAAAACCGCAGAAATAAGGACAACGGATGGCGGCTGTCTGGTCGGTGAAACAAATAGGATCGCGTCTGCAGAACCTGAATATATCGCCGCGGGTCACGCCTGGATGGCTGCGACTTGTTCAGAAGTCATTGGCACACGCCATGAATTGTAATTACAATCATCGCACTTGCAACTTAAAGGGAATGCTCCGCATGTCGCCTCAACGTATAACACTGCCCGCCGCCTCGGCCAGGACCAGAACCCTGGCCGAAACCTGTATCCGCAAAATGACCTCCGTCTGCCAAAAAACCGGCGCTTCTCGCCCTTCCTCCAGCGCCTGGACGGCGCAAACGCTGGGCGAACTTAACGCCAGCGGCGACATCTGGCTTATCGACGGCAGAAGGCGCGCCGAGCCGCCAAGCTCCCGCTACGCCACCGCCTGGCCGCTCTGGTTTGGCCATCAATCAGAGCGTTATGAGAAGCCGTTGTTTTACTTCGTCAACACGCCCTCGGTGGACATGCTCCGCGGGCTTGAGCCGGAAACCAATCGCAAGGGGATTTTCATCAGCGATGCGGATACCGGCAGTGCCGATTTGCCGAAAGGCGTTCAGGCCTGGTTCCCGCTTCAGCTCACGGCCATGCCGGGCTGGTTGCCTTTCGATCCGGCCAATGCCAGAGAAACCGGCGCGATACTCCATCACGCCCTGCGCGCGCTCTATCTGGAGGGAACGAGGAAGATGGTGTATCTCGCGACCAACGCAGACAATGGCCCCCTCTCTTCAGGGGAGCCGTTTGTCGCAGAACAGGCGTTCAGGGGAATGTATCGCGTCGCCGCCGCGGCGGACTCGCCGTTGCAGGTTCGTCTGTGCGGCGCCGGCCGTGCGCTCGCCCGCGTTCAGCAAGCGGCCGAGGTGTTGAAAAACTGGGGGATTGCGTCTGAAATCTGGAGCTGCCCCAGCTACACGCGGTTGGCGCAGGACGCCGAACTCGCCGACATGCAGCGCCAGGACACCGGCGGCGAATGCCATCTGAAAACGTGCCTGGGTGCCGGGAATGCCCCCGTCGTCGCCGTCACCGACTACTCGCACCTGATTGCCAATCAGCTCAAGCGATTCATTCCCGCACGCTTTGCCGCGGTGGGCTCAGATTCACGGGTGCGCGGCGAAATCCACTACCCGCAGGCGGAATGGATTGCGCTCTGCGCCCTCAAACTGCTGGCCGACGAGCAGAAAATCCCTTCGGCGCTGATCGCCGATGCGCTGCGCGTTCTGCACATCACGCCCGATGCCTGATCATTCTCTGGCCAGCTGCATCGCATTGTTCAACGCGTCGGAGAAGCGTGCGATCTCTTCTTCGCTGAACTGGTTGAGAAAGTGAGTGTTGACCACCGAACGGTAGATCTCCCACATCTTTTTCCGCAGGGCCTTGCCTTCCTCGGTGATAGTCGCGAAGGAGGCCCGGCGATCGTCATCCGATCGAAAACGCGTGACCAACCGCTCTTTTTCCAGGCGATCCATCAGGCGGGTCAGGTTGTAACGCTCAATCACCAACACGTCCGCCAACTCATGCATGCGGCGTGTGCCGTTTTCCCCGCTTTCCAATCCCCATAACACGTCATACCAGGCGTAAACCGGCAGCCCCGCTTCCGACAACTTCGCCTCTATCTTTCTGATCATCGCCCGATGCGCGCGCACAAAGGAGAACCACAGGTCGGGTTGTTTATCTGTCATGTCATTTTTCTCGTCAAAACCGGTGAGTTGCAATTGCAATTGTAAAGGGATAGAGTGGCTTTCGCTATTGTTGCATTTGCAACTCTTGCACTTGCAACTCACTAAATCCCTGTATCGCTCAGCGCCTTATCAGGTAAGTACATTTGGAGCCTTTATGAACCAACCCGCGGTAAAAGCAGATCTTGACCCACAGGAGACGGCTGAATGGCTTGAGGCATTTGAAGGTGTCACTGACATCGACGGCCGTGAACGCGCGCATTTTTTGTTGGAAAGAATGGCCGAGGCCGATCAGCGTAAGCACGGTGATTTCTTCAGCCTGGTCACCACGCCCTACGTGAATACGATCCCGGCCTATAAGCAACCGACGTATCCCGGCGATCTGGCCGCTGAAGCGCGCATCAATGCGTTTATTCGCTGGAACGCCATGGCGATGGTGCTGCGCGCCGGCAAACATTCCAACGTCGGCGGGCATATCGCCACCTACCAGTCTGCCGCGGTGCTTTACGATGTGGGATTCACGCACTTTTTCCGCGGGCGCACCGATGAGTTTGCCGGCGACATGGTGTATATCCAGGGCCACTCCGCCCCCGGCATTTATGGCCGCGCCTATCTCGAAGGCCGCATCGACGAGGAACTGCTCGACAACTTTCGCCGCGAATCCACACGCCGCGGCCTCTCCTCCTACCCGCACCCGCGGCTGATGCCGGATTTCTGGCAATATCCCACCGTTTCGATGGGGCTGGGGCCGCTGACCGCCGCCTACCAGGCGCGCTACATGCGCTATCTGGAATACCGCGAACTGAAACCGCACCAGGGGAGAAAGGTGTGGGCGTTTCTCGGCGACGGCGAGATGGATCAGCCGGAATCGCTGGCGGCGATTGCGCTGGGCGGGCGAGAAAAACTCGATAACCTGATCTTCGTCGTGAACTGCAACCTGCAACGGCTGGATGGCCCCGTGCGCGGCAACGGCAAGATTATTCAGGAGCTGGAAGGCACCTTCAAAGCTGCCGGCTGGCAGGTGATCAAAGTAATTTGGGGCAGCGGCTGGGACAAACTGCTGCAAAAAGACCGCTCCGGATTGCTGATGCAGCGCATGATGGAGTGCGTCGACGGCGATTACCAAACCTTCAAGTCGCAAAGCGGCGCCTATGTGCGGGAGCATTTCTTCGGCAAGTACCCGGAATTGCTCGAGCTGGTCGCCGACCTGAGCGACGATGAGATCTGGGCGCTGCACCGCGGCGGCCACGATCCGCAAAAGGTGTACGCCGCCTACCATCAGGCGGTGCATACCACGGGCAGACCGACGGTGGTGCTGGCCAAAACCGTCAAAGGGTTTGGCATGGGGGAAGCCGGTGAAGGGCAGAACATCAACCACCAGCTGAAAAAAATGAGCCAGGATGCGGTGAAAGCCTTCCGCGACCGTTTAGGGCTGACCATCTCCGACGCCCAACTGGCAGAGATCCCTTACCTGAAGCCCGAACCCGACAGCGCGGCGGCGAAGTACATCACCGCGACGCGCACCGCGCTGGGCGGCTACATCCCTGCCCGCTTCGGCCAATCCGCTCCGCTGACGATACCGGAACTATCGCGCTTCGACGGCCTCCTGAAGGGCAGCGGCGAACGCAACATGTCGACCACCATGGCTTTCGTTAATATCCTCGGCACGCTGCTCAAAGACGCCAACATCGGCAAACTGATCGTGCCCATCGTGCCGGACGAGTCGCGCACGTTCGGCATGGAAGGCCTGTTCCGCCAGATTGGCATCCATTCCTGGCTCGGCCAGCTGTATACCCCGCAAGACGCCGGGCAGCTCAGCTACTACAAAGAGGCCAAAGACGGCCAGATTTTGCAGGAAGGCATCAACGAATCCGGCGCAATATCGACCTGGATCGCCGCCGGCACCGCCTACAGCAACCACGATGTCGCGACGATCCCGTTCTATATCTTCTACTCCATGTTCGGGCTGCAGCGGGTGGGCGATCTCGCCTGGGCGGCGGCCGACGCGCGCACCAAGGGTTTCCTGCTCGGCGCCACCTCCGGCAGAACCACCCTGATGGGCGAAGGCTTGCAGCATGACGACGGCCACAGCCACGTGCTGTCTTCGGTGATCCCCAGCTGCGTCTCCTACGATCCGACCTATGCCTATGAACTCGCGGTGATCGTCCAGAGCGGCATGCGCAGAATGTTCGTTGAACAAGAGGATATTTACTACTACATCACCTTGCTCAACGAGGGCTACCCGCAGCCGTCGATGCCGGCGGGCGTGGAGGACGGGATTATCCAGGGCGCCTATTTGCTCAAACGGAACGAAGCGGCAAACCAAGAGAGCCCGCGCGCTCAACTGGTCGCCAGCGGCGCCATCATGCGCGAGGCGCTGGCGGCGGCGGAGCTGTTGGCGGCGGACTTTGGCGTCGCCAGCGATATCTGGAGCGCCACCAGCCTGAGCGAGCTGCGCCGCAACGGCATGGCGGCCGAACGCTGGAACCTGCTGCATCCGGAAGATCCGCCGAAAGTTCCTTATATTCAGAGCCTGCTGGCGGCGCATCCCGGCCCGGTGGTGGTGGTAACGGACTATATGAAGATCGTCGGCGATCAGATCAAACCGTTCTTGCCCGACCGTACCTTTATCGCCTTGGGCACCGACGGCTTTGGTCGCTCGGACACCCGCGAGGCGCTGCGTGAGTTCTTCGAGGTCAACCGCCATTTCATCGCGCTCGCCGCGTTGAAGCTGCTGGCTGACGAAGGCCGTATCGCCCGCAGCGAGGTCAACCGCGCCATGGTACTGTATGGCATCGCCCCCGATAAGCCGGATCCGGCGACGGTGAAGTAACACTCGGCCTACCCACGCCGCCGGTTGTCACCCGCGGCGTTTTTCTTCCTTCGATTCAGCGGTGCGCGGCGCCCGCTCCCCCAGCCGCGCCACCGGGATATCCGCCAGCCGGGTGGTGTAGGCCGGCGACAGCATGTCGCGCTTCATTTGCCACGGCTTGACGATCCCCTGCCCGGCGAACCATACGCGCCCGCGCCCTTCCTGATTCAGGCGATCGAGAGTCGCCATCAGCCGTTCGCTGTTGCGGCGCGGCGGGCAGTCGTCGAACAGGTCGATCTGCGCCATGGCGGCGGCGCTGAAATCCCCCAGCACCACGCCGCCCTTCAGGTAACGTCGCCCCTCCTGCCAGATGCTCTCCAGCGCGCGCACCGCCATGGCGATGATGTCGCGGCTGTCGTTGCTCGGGGTTTGCAGCCGGGCGGTGCCCATATTGCTGTAATNCCCTTCGCCCGCCGAATGCGGGCTGGTTTTGATAAACACCGAGACGTTGCGGCAGTAGCGCTTTTCCTGCCGCAGCTTTTCGGCGGCGCGTTCGGCGTAGCTGCAAATCGCCTCGCGCATGTGCGGATAATGCGTCAACCGCTGGCCGAACGAACGGGAACAGATGATCTGCTCTTTCGCCGCCGCCTCATCTTCCCACTGCAGGCATGACTCGCCGCGCAGCTCGCGTATCGTGCGTTCCAGCACTACGCTGAAGGTTTTACGCGCCAGTCGGGTATCGCAGTCCGCCAGCTGTAGCGCGGTGTGAATACCCATCGCCTGCAGCTGGCGAGTCAGGCGGCGCCCCACGCCCCACACCTCTTCCACCGGAAGCAACGCCAGCAGTTTACGCTGGCGCACCGGATCGGATAAATCCACCACGCCGCCGGTGCCGCGCCATTTCTTGGCGGCGAAGTTGGCCAGCTTGGCCAGCGTTTTGCTCGGCGCAATGCCGACCCCGACCGTCAAATGCAGCTCGCGCCGGATGCGATCGCGCACCCGCTGGCCGAACGGCTCCAGCGCCTCGCAGTGGGCCACGCCGTCCAGCCGCAGAAAGGCTTCGTCCAGCGAATAAATCTCCACCGCCGGCGCCATCTCCTCCAGCGTGTCCATCACCCGGCGGGACATATCGGCGTACAGCGCGTAGTTGGAGGAGAACACCGCAACGTTGCGACGGCGCATCTCCGCTTTGATTTTGAAATAAGGCGCGCCCATCGGCACGCCCAACGCCTTCGCCTCGGCGCTGCGGGCGATCACGCAGCCGTCGTTGTTGGACAGCACAATCACCGGTCGCCCCCGCAGGTCGGGCCGAAAGATGGTCTCGCAGGAAGCATAGAAACTGTTGACGTCTACCAGGGCGAACATGGCTACCGCGCCGCGTAGACGATAAAGGTCACCACGCCGAAAATCTCCAGCTGCGCTTCGTCGTCGAACACGATCGGCGCGTAGGCGGGGTTCATCGGCAACAGCCGCACATCGGGGTGGCGCTGCAGTTTTTTGACGGTGAATTCGCCGTCCACCGCGGCGATCACGATATTGCCGTGCTCCGGCGTCAGGGCGCTGTCGACAATCAGCAAATCGCCATCCCGGATATTGCCGTCGATCATCGATTCGCCGCTGGCGCGCACGAAATAGGTGGCGTTGGGGTGCCGCACCAGCAGCCTGCCGATATCCAGCCGCCCTTCGACGTAGTCCTGCGCCGGGGAAGGAAAACCGCAGGCCACGCGATCGGCAAACAGCGGTAACGTTAGGGGCTCACCTGGTGAAAAAGCATACAACCTTGAATTGCTCAGCATAATCATAACCAAACTGTATATTTATACAGTAAAGCATAAACAAAACGCGAACGCGTGCAACCCCCTATCCCCCTGCGGATCGCGCTTTGTCGCGTAATATAATAATTTTCTGAGCGATTTTTTTTTACGCCTGCTAAGTRTTTCACTGCCCCTTGCACACACGTTATCCACCAAAACTGTGGATAACCTGGCACTCGCCCCCACGGCATATCGATAGCCATGGTGAGTCATGCACTGTCATGGCGAACGGTGCCGAAGACCGTGATATTCAGCGATTAATCGGCGTGTTATCCCGTACCGCGCCCTTCTTCGTGAGCCACGGCGCGAGCTGCTCGGTTATCCACTCCATGAATACGTTAACTTTACGGGACAAATTATGACGATGCGCGACGACGAACCAGAACTTCATCGGCTCAGGCTCACAATCAGGCAGAATCTGCAGCAGCTCGCCACGCTCGACGTGATTATGCAGGCCAAGCATCGGTGACTGAATTAAGCCAATCCCCGCCAACCCAGCGGCAATAAACGACTGCGCATTGTTCAGCTTCAGCGATCCTGGCAGATTTAAATATTCATATTTACCGTTTTTCAGGTAGTCCCAGCCCATCGGCTTACTACCAATATTCGGCGTATAGTGCACGGCCACATGCTGATACTTGAGAAGGTCATCGATACTGTATGGCGTGCCTTTTCTCGCCAGATAATCCGGGCTGGCGAGGTTGAATACGGGCATTTCTCCAATCAGTTTCGCCACCAGGTTCTTATCGTAAACGGCACCCGCCCGGACAACGCAGTCGAAGCCTTCCTGTACCAGATCCACCCGCCGGTCGGTGCAAGATAATTCCAGCGTAATGCCGGGATAGCGGGAAAAAAAATCGGGGAGTTTAGGGATAATAATGCTGTTGGCTATATCCGTAGGCATGTCCACCCTCAGCTTGCCTTTCAGTTCCGTCCTTTCGACAAACATCGTCTGCAGGTCATCTACCGAAGAAAGTATTTCTACTGCGCGTTCGTAAAACGCCAAGCCGTCTTCCGTCAGATGCACGGCCCTGGTGGTTCGATGTAACAGGCGTACGCCAAGCACGTCTTCCAGCTGGCGGATAACAATCGAAATTCGACTTTTATTCACCCCCAGATCGTCTGCCGTTTTCGTGAAGCTGCAGGTCTGGGCCACACGCAAAAAAATCCTCAGATTTTCCAGGGTATTCATGCGATATCTCCTAACGTTTTGCATACTCATGGGGATGTCCAGACGTTATGCCACCGCAAAATATTATCCAGAGCGACTATTCCGTTCACAACCAG
>NZ_JVEL01000330.1:0-9607 GCF_001076875.1 Serratia sp. 506_PEND | reverse complement strand
AAATCGAAGCCGGGGCGGAAATGGCCGAGGGACAGCTTCAGCTGGCGCGCATTCAGCGTCTGCGCTTCCGCCAGCAGCGCCGGCAGGTTGGGGTTCAGCGTATGTTGCGGGGTGAACAGCGCCTCAGGGGCGGAGTAGACGGCGAACAGCTGCTGGCGATCGATCTCTTGCGCCAGCGCCGGCAGGCTGTCCAGCTCGCCGGCGGTGAACAGTTCGCGGCGGATCTCCACTCCGTCGGCGCCCGCGCCGGCGATGAGGGGCAACAGCGCGCGCTGGCCGCCGTGTTGTTTGACGGTATCGGTGCCGTAGGCGCCGGTGACCACGATGATTTCTGTTTTCATTTTGACTCCTGAGGCGGCATTGTCGCCGCCGCTGCTGTTACCGGTACGTTAAATGGAACCGGTTCCAGCGAAAAGCGGCAGAGTGTAAAAATATGATCGCAATCACGAAGCTGAGCAAAAAACAGCCGGCGAGGGCGGGGCGGTTAACGGCCCCGGAAAAGGCGGGTTAGCGGGTGGTGGAGCCTCGGACGATCAGCTCGCCGGAGAACATCTGCTCGCCGCTGGGGGCGGCCAGGCCCTGAATGCGCTGCACCAGCCGCTCCAGCGCCGCGTGCCCCATTTGGTAGGTGGGCTGTTTCAGCGTGGTGATGCCGACGCCCGCCAGTTCCGCCCACTCCAGCTCGTCGAAGCCCAGCAGGCCGATGTCGTTGCCCCACTGGATGCCGAGCCGACGCATGGCGCGCGCCACCTGCAGCGTCAGGGCGCCGTTGGCGGAGATC
Source organism: Serratia sp. 506_PEND (assembly GCF_001076875.1). Taxonomy (NCBI): domain Bacteria; kingdom Pseudomonadati; phylum Pseudomonadota; class Gammaproteobacteria; order Enterobacterales; family Yersiniaceae; genus Serratia; species Serratia sp. 506_PEND. The sequence continues at coordinate 8,826 of NZ_JVEL01000330.1, read as the reverse complement.
ACCGCCTTGCGCATGCCGCGGTGGCGGCCGCTGAAATCGCTCAGCACCTGCTCCAGTTTCTGCCGATCGTTGAGCGGCGTTTCGGCCTGCTCCGCCAACAGCGCGGGGTGCTGCGCCATGGTATGCCTGAAGGCGTGCAGGCGTTCCAGGCGGGTATTGACCGTACCGAGCGGCTCGCTGAGGAACAGGATCGCTTCGAAACCTTGTTGCAACAGGTGTTCGGTGGCGACGGTGGCGGCTTCGCGGTTGTTCAGGCCCACCACATCGCAGGCGAAGTCGGGGATTTTGCGGTCGATCAGCACCATCGGCAGCATCGACTGTTGCAGCGTGGATAACGCTTCCTCGCGCATGCCGACCGCGTTGACCACAATGCCTTCCACCCGGTAACTGCTGAGCAGCTGCAGGTAGTGCTGTTCCTGATTGACTTCGTTGTTGGTGTTACACACCAGCAGGGTAAAACCGTGTTGACGGCAGGCGGCCTCGATGCCGCGCATCACGTCCACTGAATAGGGGTTGGTGATATCGGCGAGGATCAGGCCGATCAGGCGGGTCTGGCCGCCCTTCAGGCTGCGCGCCATCTGGCTTGGCCGGTAGTCGAGCTGCTGGATAGCCTGTTCGATGCGCTGTTTGAGATCGTCGGAAAGCAGGTGCTGTTCACCATTCAGATAGCGCGACACGCTGGTCTTGCCGGTTTTGGCGATGCTGGCCACATCGCTGATGGTGGCGCGTCCTGAGGCGCGCGTTGCCTTGCCTGTGCTCACAGCCGATCCCTCCTGCGGTTAATTGCCAAGGAGACTACCATACCCGATGTGCGAGCGGGAATATTGAAGGATAAGGAGAAAGTCGGGAGGAAGCGGCGGGGCGCAGGTGGCGCCCCGCACGGGATTACTGCAGCGGGCTGAGGGTGATCTCGACGCGGCGGTTTTGCGCCTTTCCTTCCGCGGTGCTGTTGGAGGCGATCGGGTTGTCCGGGCCGGCGCCGGTGGTGCGGATACGGTTCGCCGCCACGCCCTGGGTGATCAGCGCGCTGGCTACGCCGTCGGCGCGCTGCTGCGACAGGTTCATGTTGAGCGAGCGGGAACCGGTGCTGTCGGTGTAGCCGACCACGTTGACCGCGGTTTTCGGATACTCTTTCAGCACCATGGCGACGCCGGTCAGGGTGTTGGCGCCCGCTGGTTTCAGCGTGGCGCTGCTGCTGTCGAAGGTCACGTTGTTCGGCATGTTCAGCACGATGTTGTCGCCCTGACGGGTGACGCTGACGCCGGTGCCTTTCATCTTGTCTCGCAGCTTGGCTTCCTGCACGTCCATGTAATAGCCTGCGCCGCCGCCGAGGGCTGCACCGGCCGCTGCGCCGATCAGCGCGCCCTTGCCGCGATCTTTCTTGGAAGAGGACAGCACGCCGACGCCGGCGCCCAGTGCGGCGCCGAGGCCCGCGCCGATGCCGGATTTGCCGACTTCGGATTCGCCGGTGTAAGGGTTGGTGGTACAGGCTGACAGCGTGAGCGCGACGCTCACTGCGCCGGCAATAATTGCAATGCGTTTTTTCATGTTCTTGTCCTTAATGGCATCAATTCTGTACGCGCCGGCCCAACACGGGGGCGCAAAAAGTAGGCGACGCAGGTGGGGCCCGCATCACCGCGCTACTATGACGCGTTGGCTCGCCGGCAGTTCCGGAGAAAAACGTGACAAATGATGAGCGCGGGTAAGTGCTGGGGGAGTTATGCGACAAAATGCCGGGCGGCGCCATGCAGCGGATTCCTAATTGCGCGCCGCCAGGGCGCGAATGCGCCTTTTTTAACCGTAACCGGTTGAATTCTCGATTGCCGGCCAGTTCATGATCAGCGTATAGGCCTGGGTTTCGTCGTTAAACAGGCGTTGCGTTACCTGAAAACCGTGCTTGTGGTAAAACGCGCAGGCGCGCAGGTTTTGCTGATACACCTCCAGGCTGAGCCGACGGTAGCGCTGCTGTACGTGCGTCATCAACGCCTGGGCGACGCCGCGGCCGTGAAACGCCCGATCGACAAACAGCGCGCCGATGAACTGCTCGTCCAGCACGCTGATAAAGCCGACGATTTCGTCGTCATGCCAGCAGGCCCAGCTTTGCGCGCGCGGCAGGTAGTTTTCCCGCACCAACGCGGCGCTCTCACGCCAGTATTTTTCCGCCACGAACGGATGGGCGGCGATGGTGCTGGGCAGCCACAGCGCCATCAGCCGTTCGATATCCTCCGGGCCACAGGGGCGGATCACCGTGGCTTTGGGTAACACATGCACCCCGTGAGATGATCGTTCACCAGCCCGCTGGCCTGCATGAAGGCGTAACAGATGGTGGAGCCGATAAACTTGAAGCCGCGCTTTTTCAGCGCCTTGGACATGGCGTCGGACTGCTCGGTTTTGGCCGGCACCTGGTTCAGCGCTTGCCAGCGGTTAAGCTGCGGCCGGCCGCCGACGAAGTCCCAAATGAAGGTANCGAAATTCTCCCCGGCCGCCTCCATCGCCAGATAGGCCTTGGCGTTGGTGATGATGGCTTCTATCTTGCCGCGGTGGCGGATGATGCCGCTGTCCTGCAGCAGGTTTTCCACGTCTTGTTCGGTCATGGCGGCGACACGCCGCGGATCGAAATCGTGGAAAGCGCGGCGGTAGTTCTCGCGCTTTTTCAGGACGGTGATCCAGGACAGGCCGGCTTGCTGCCCCTCGAGGCACAACATTTCAAACAGCTCGCGCGCGTCGGTGGTGGGCGCGCCCCATTCCTTGTCGTGATACTCGAGATACAACGGATCGGCCGTCACCCAACCGCAACGTTCGTCTGCCATCCTGAATGTCCTTATGCTGTGTTTATGAACAGTAATCATCGCTCGAAGCGCCGAACTTGGCAAGCCTCTGATTGTTTTGTCATCGGCCCGCTTGACGTGACGAAAAAGCCGACAATAGTTACTACATGGCCGGTGGAAAACTGACCAGCGATAAAAACGACATGGCCTTCATTTGCAGGCTCTCAGGAGTCGATCCATGCCTTTAAAAATAACGTGCATGCCCCGCCCGGCGGCGCTTGCAGTGGCGTTGCTTTGCAGTGTGACCCTTCCGGCTCAGGCGTACGATCAACTCTACGTCTTTGGCGACAGCCTGAGCGATACCGGCAACAACGGCCGGTTCACCTATGACGGCAGCCAGCACCTGCTGTACGACGAAGCATTGGCGCAACGCATCGGGGCGGCGCTGGTGGCTTCGGACAACGGCGGTGAGAACTACGCCGCCGGCGGCGCGGTGGCGGTGCCGGGCCTGAACCCGGCCGACAACACCCAGGAGCAGGTGCAGCGTTACCTGAACCGGGTCAATGGCCAGGCCGACGGCGACGGTTTGTATATTCATTGGATCGGCGGTAACGACCTGGCGGCGGCAGCGCTGAATGCCGCTACCGCGCCCGGCGTGGCCTATAACAGCGCCGCGGCGGCGGCGGCGCAAGTGCATTCGCTGCTGAACGCCGGCGCCGGCACGGTGATCGTGCCGACGGTGCCGAACATCGGCTCCACGCCGCAGCTGATGGAATTGATCATTCAACAGGCGCTGTCACCGGTGCAGGGGGCGGCGATCCAGGCGGCCTATGCCACGCTTAGTTCGGTGGCGACGCCGGACAACGCCTCACGTACCCAGGCGATCCACGCGGCGTTGACCGCTGCGGCGAAGCAGGGCAGCGCCATTCCTCAGGTGCAGCAGGCGATCGCCGCGCAGCTTATCGCGGCGTATGACGGCCTGAGCGCGCAGGCCGCTCAACTGACCGATCTCTATAATCAAAGCGAAGACCGTTTGCTGGCGCAGGGGAGCGGCAATATCGTGCGGGTGGACGTCAACAAGCTGTTCGCCGAAGCGATCGCCAATCCGGCGCAGTTCGGCTTCGCCAACACCGCCGGCATGGCTTGCCCGCCGGGCGTTTCCTCGGCGGTCTGCCGTTCCGACATGCCCGGCTTCGACGCCGGCCAGTCCTATCTGTTCTCCGACCATTTCCACCCCAGCCCACAGGCGCACCTGCTGATTGCGGATTATATCCAGGCGGTATTGGATGGTCCGGCGCAGGTGGTGGCGCTGAATCAGGCGACGGCGGCGATGGCGCGCGACAGCCGCGCCACGCTCGACAGCCGCTTCCAGCAGCTGCGCAACGGCGACAACCCGCAGGGTTCGCTGGGGGTGTTCGGCGGTTACGCCGGCCAGCACTACGACTATGCCGATAACCGGGCCGCGGGGGACGGCAACGCCACCACCCACAACCTGACCGTCGGCGTGGACTATCAGCTGACCGACAGCTGGTTGATCGGCGCGTTGATCGCCGGTTCCAACGACGATCAGCATCCTTCCAGCCGCTTTGATTACAAGGCGCGCGGGCTGCTGCTGTCGGCTTTCAGTTCACTGGCGATCTTCGAGCACGGCTGGGTCAACGCCGATCTGCACTATGCGACGATGGATTATGACGACATCCGCCGCAGCATGCGGCTGGGGCCGCTGACGCGCACCGAAACCGGTTCGACCACCGGCAGGCAGTGGGGCGCGCGCGTGACCGCCGGCTATGACTTCCCGATCGCCTCTTACCTGACTACCGGGCCGGTGGCGCAGTTCGCCTGGGACTACAGCCGCGTTTCCGGCTACAGCGAAGACAGCGATGACAGCACCGCCATGCGCTTCAACGATCAAACCTACCACTCGCAGATCGGTGCGTTGGGTTGGCGGCTGGATACGCAATTCGGCGTGTTTAACCCTTATGCGGAGGTGAGTTATCAGCACCAGTTCGGTGACGACGTCTACCGCGCCGGCGGCGGCCTGAAATCGACGCAAACCTCGTTCACCCGCGACAGTGCGGGCCAGGACAAAAATTGGGTGGATGTCACGTTGGGGGCCAACATGCCGTTGACGGACCAGGTATCGGCCTTCGCCACCGTCTCGCAAACCGGCGGGCTGAGCAGCGGCGAGCAGTTTATGTATAACGTCGGCGTCAGCGCGCGTTTTTGAATTGGCCATCGGCGCGCTCAAGATAAGCCATAAGGTCTGATAAGGGATTTATGCGGAAGGCGGCCTGGGGAAATTATGCGGGCCGCAATGAGGTTGGCGGAAAGACAAAAAAAAACTGATCCTATGAAAGGATCAGGTAGCCACTTGGCCAACACCAGGGAAAATTTTATTTATTATTGTATAACCAAAGATTAACTGTCAATTTGTTTCTGTGGCCCGTTAGCGCCGTATTTCATCCCTGGCCGTTCCTCCCATGCCCTGCGCGTCGGCACGCCGCGCGATATCACCTTATTTTTCACGATAATAAGAAATAATCTGGCACTTGATCACATTATCTCTCGATGAGGGGAGTTTTTTAGTTGATAAAATTAACAAAAATAACATTGGCGCAACTTTATCTCGTGGGAAATATAAGGATATGCGCACGTAAATCAGCATAAATTTAATCGATGAAGGGGGAAATAGCGTTCAGCTAATTGATTATTTAAACGGCGGTGAGTGATGTTTTTGTTAAATGTTTCTAATGTGTGTGCCGGGTGTGTTTTTCTGGACGGCGAGGGGACCGGCAGACGCGTTGTCTTTCCCGCTGTGCCCGATGCGTGAAAATCCAGCGTTTCTCACCCCGATTCGCACTTGTTGCCGGATTCTGGCTGTATATCTTACGGTCAAAGGGTATACTGGCGCATTCCATCTAAATCCACTTGTATCGCGTGCGAATTCAACATGCAAAAGTTTGATACCAAGACCTTCCAGGGCCTGATCCTGACACTGCAGGATTATTGGGCGCGCCAGGGCTGCACCATCGTTCAACCATTGGACATGGAAGTCGGCGCGGGAACCTCACACCCGATGACGTGCCTGCGCGCACTGGGGCCGGAGCCGATGGCCGCCGCCTATGTGCAGCCATCTCGCCGCCCGACCGACGGCCGCTACGGTGAAAACCCGAACCGTCTGCAGCACTACTACCAGTTCCAGGTGGTGATTAAGCCATCGCCGGACAACATTCAGGAACTCTACCTGGGCTCGTTGAAAGAGCTGGGTCTGGATCCGACCATCCACGACATTCGCTTCGTGGAAGACAACTGGGAAAACCCGACGCTCGGCGCCTGGGGCCTGGGTTGGGAAGTGTGGCTGAACGGCATGGAAGTGACGCAGTTCACCTACTTCCAGCAGGTCGGCGGCCTGGAGTGCAAGCCGGTGACCGGCGAGATCACCTACGGTCTGGAGCGTCTGGCGATGTACATCCAGGGCGTGGACAGCGTGTACGATCTGGTGTGGAGCAACGGCCCGCTGGGCGTCACCACCTACGGCGACGTGTTCCATCAGAATGAAGTGGAGCAGTCCACCTACAACTTCGAATACGCCGACGTCGACTTCCTGTTTTCCTGCTTCGAGCAGTACGAGAAAGAAGCCCAATCGCTGCTGGCGCTGGAAAAACCGCTGCCGCTGCCGGCCTACGAACGCATCCTGAAGGCGGGCCATACCTTCAACCTGCTGGACGCGCGCAAGGCGATTTCGGTGACCGAGCGTCAACGCTACATTCTGCGCATCCGCACGCTGACCAAAGCCGTTGCCGAAGCCTACTACGCTTCCCGCGAAGCGCTGGGCTTCCCGATGTGCAACAAGAAGAACGAGAACTAAGAGGCAGCCATGACTCAACAGACTTTCCTGGTGGAAATCGGCACGGAAGAGCTGCCGCCGAAGGCGCTTCGTTCCCTGGCGGAATCTTTCGCCGCCAACTTCACCGCCGAACTGGACAACGCCGGCCTGGAACACGGTGAAGTGAGCTGGTTCGCCGCACCGCGCCGCCTGGCGCTGAAAGTGGCCAACCTGAGCGCGGCGCAGGCCGATCGCGAAATTGAAAAACGCGGCCCGGCGATCGCCCAGGCGTTCGACGCCGAAGGCAAACCGAGCAAAGCGGCCGAAGGCTGGGCGCGCGGCTGCGGCATCACCGTCGATCAGGCTGAACGCCTGGTGACCGACAAGGGCGAGTGGTTGATGTACCGCGCCCACGTCAAAGGCCAGTCGGCGCAACAACTGCTGGCCGGCATGGTCAGCACCGCGCTGGCTAAACTGCCGATCCCGAAACTGATGCGTTGGAGCGACTCCGACGTGCAGTTCGTGCGTCCGGTGCACACCGTTACGATGCTGCTGGGCGCCGATCTGATCCCGGGCACCGTGCTGGGCATCGACTCTGCGCGCACCGTGCGCGGCCACCGCTTCATGGGCGAAGCCGAGTTCACCCTCGATAACGCCGACCAATACCCGCAGATCCTGCTGGAGCGCGGCAAAGTGGTCGCCGACTACGAAGCGCGTAAAGCCCTCATCAAACGCGACGCCGAACTGGCGGCGCAGAAGATTGGCGGCAAGGCCGATCTGAGCGACAGCCTGTTGGAAGAAGTGGCCTCGCTGGTGGAATGGCCGGTGGTGCTGACCGCCAAATTCGAAGAAAAATTCCTGGCGGTGCCGGCGGAAGCGCTGGTGTACACCATGAAGGGCGACCAGAAGTATTTCCCGGTGTACGACGCCGCGGGCAAACTGCTGCCGAACTTTATCTTTGTGGCCAACATCGAGTCGAAAGACCCGCAGCAGATCATTTCCGGCAACGAGAAGGTGGTGCGTCCGCGCCTGGCCGATGCCGAGTTCTTCTTCAACACCGATCGCAAGAAACGCCTGGAAGACAATCTGCCGCGCCTGGAAACCGTGCTGTTCCAACAGCAGCTGGGCACCCTGCGCGACAAGACCGATCGCATTCAGGCGCTGGCGGGCTGGGTTGCCGGCCAGATCGGCGCCGACGTCAACCACGCCACCCGCGCGGGCCTGCTGTCGAAGTGCGACCTGATGACCAACATGGTGTTCGAATTCACCGACACCCAGGGCGTGATGGGCATGCACTACGCGCGCCACGACGGTGAGGCGGAAGACGTCGCCGTTGCGCTGAACGAGCAGTATCAGCCGCGCTACGCCGGTGATGCGCTGCCGCAGTCGCTGGTGGCCTGCTCGCTGGCGATCGCCGACAAGATGGATACCCTGGCCGGCATTTTCGGCATCGGGCAGCATCCGAAAGGCGATAAAGACCCGTTCGCGCTGCGCCGCGCCGCGCTGGGCGTGTTGCGCATCATCGTCGAGAAAAACCTGCCGCTGGATCTGCAGACCCTGACCGAAGAGGCCGTGCGCCTGTACGGCAGCAAGCTGACCAACGCCAAGGTGGTCGACGAGGTGGTGGAATTCATGCTGGGCCGCTTCCGCGCCTGGTATCAGGAAGAAGGCCACGCCGTCGATACCATTCAGGCGGTGCTGGCGCGCCGTCCGACCAAACCGGCCGACTTCGACGCGCGCGTCAAGGCGGTATCCCACTTCCGCACGCTGGACGAAGCGGCGGCGTTGGCTGCGGCCAACAAACGCGTCTCCAACATTCTGGCGAAGTCTACCGAAACGCTGAACGACAGCGTGCGCGCTTCGGTGCTGAAGGACGCGGCGGAGATCCAGTTGGCGACCCACCTGGTGGTGCTGCGCGACAAGCTGCAGCCGTACTTCGCGGCGGGCAACTACCAGGAAGCGCTGGTGGAACTGGCTGCGCTGCGTGAGCCGGTGGATGCGTTCTTCGACAACGTGATGGTGATGGCGGACGATGCGGAAGTGCGCGTGAATCGCCTGACGCTGCTGAGCAAATTGCGTGAACTGTTCCTGCAGGTGGCGGATATCTCCGTACTGCAGTAAACGGCTCTGTGCTGTGAAAAGGCGCCTGCGGGCGCCTTTTTTATTTCCGTTTCCTGGGTGCGAAGGCAAGGTCGCCTGGCGACTTGGGGGGCGACTTGGGGGGCGACTTGG
>NZ_JVEL01000329.1:0-9398 GCF_001076875.1 Serratia sp. 506_PEND | reverse complement strand
CCACCACAAACGGCTTTTTCAGCTCGGCCGCCGCCATGGTGTCACGGTGAAAAATGCGTGAACGAAAGCGCTGATGCAGCACATGCTTACTCTTGCGAAACTGACACAGCCGATGGCGAGTGTGCATTAACTCTCTCCTTACTTTTCCCTGTTTACCCTTCTTACTGGACGTTGCGGCGTTGTTGGCTGCATATATTCACGCCTGGCCGCAACGCCCATTACGTTGGGCGAGCCAAATTGAGAAACGCCGCGCCGCGCACGCCGCCGGCGTCGCCATAGCGCGCTTTCTCGATGCGCGGCAGCCGGGCCACCCGCAGCAGGTGAGCCGGCAGCCGCTGCGGCAACGCCTGGTAAATGGCGTCGAAGTTCGACAGCCCGCCGCCGATTACCACCAGGTGCGGATCCAGCACCGTCAGCAGGTTGCCCAGGCAGATCGCCAGCACGTCCATAAAGCGGTCGACGTGAGCCACCGCCTGCGGCTCGCCCGCCTGATAATGCGCAATGATCTCGGTGGCAGGCAAGCGCCGGTCATAGAAATGGGCGTACATCCATTCGAAACCGCGGCCCGATATGTAATTTTCAATGCAACCCTGATGGCCGCACCCGCAGGCAACGCGAGGCACATCACGCCCCAGCACCTCGAGCGCGTCCACCGGCAGGCGCAAATGGCCGAACTCGCCGGCGATATAGTTGCGCCCGGGCACCGTCTTGCCGTCGACGATCAGGCCGCCGCCTACGCCGGTGCCGAGAATGATGCCCAGCACCGTCGGGTAGCGGCGGAACTCGTCGTCCCAGGCTTCCGACAGCGCAAAGCAGTTGGCGTCGTTATCGACGCGCACCTCGCGCCCGATCAGCGCCGCCAGATCGCGCGGCAGCGGCCGCCCCATCGCCGCCGGCACGTTGGCGGTAAACAACGTGCCGTCATCGTCGTTGGGCAGGCCCGGAATACCGATGCCGACGCTGCCGCGCCGGCCGCAAAACGCATCCGCCTCAAGGGTCAGATCGCACAGCGTGGCCAGCAGCTGCCGGTAATCTTCACGCGGCGTCGGCACCCGCTTTTGCCAAATGCGCTGCAGGTTGTCGTCGAACACCCCCAGCTCAATCTTGGTGCCGCCCATATCGAAACCGTAGTACATAACCCATCCCCAGGCTAAAAAAACGGGGCGGCATCGCTGCCTCCCCGTCGGTTTTATTGTCCGCTCAGCACCCGCGCCGGATCGATGCGGCTGGCGCGCCTCGCCGGATACCAACTGGCCAACAGGCTCAGCACGATGGCGGTCGCCAGCACGATCAGCACATCCAGCCAGTGCAGCTCGGAAGGCAGGAAGTCGATGAAGTAAATATCGCCCGACAGGAAGGAGTGACCGACCAGTTTCTCGATGCCACGGATGATGTTGGTCAGCTGCAGCGAGGCGATCACCCCGATCACCACGCCGCTCAGGCTGCCCAGCAGCCCGGCCAGCAGCCCGTACCAGATGAAGATGGCGCGGATAAAGCCGTCTTTGGCGCCCAGGGTGCGCAGCACCGCGATGTCGGCGCTTTTGTCTTTCACCGCCATCACCAGCGTGGAGACGATGTTGAAGCAGGCCACGCCGATCACCAGCACCATCGCCAGGTACATGATGGCGCGGATCATCTGGATGTCGCGGTACATGTAGCCGTACTTGCCGATCCAGCTCTTGATGTAGATGTAAGCGTTGGTCACTTCGCCGGCGTCGCGCACCAGCTTGTTGGCGGCGAACACGTCGTTCATCTTGAGCGCGATGCCCGTGACGCTGTCACCCATGTCGAGATACTGCTGCGCGTCGGCCAGCGGCACCAGCGCCAGGCTGTGATCGAGCTGGCCGCTGAGCTGCAAAATGCCGGTCACGTGCAGGCGAATGCGCTTCGGCTGCAGCAGCTTCATTTCCGGGTCGCTGTTGGGGATCATCACCGTGACATAGGCGCCCTGCTTGACGCCCAGCGCGTCGGCCACGCCCTTGCCGAGGATCACCTGCTGCTCGCCGGGCTTGAAGTTGGCCCAGGCGTCGCCCTGCACATACTGCGGCAGCGCGCTCAGTCGGCTCTCCTGCTGCGGATCCACGCCTTTGACTTCCACCGCGCGCAGCTGCGCGCCGTTTTCCATCAGGCCGGTAAAGTTAATGTACGGCGCGGCGGCCAAGATGCCCGGCACCTTTTCCACCCGCTGCAGAATCGACGGCCAACCGCTGAACGGCTGATTGACCGGCTCGAGCTCGCCGTGCGGCACCACCGCCAGAATGCGGTTCTTGAGCTCGCGCTCAAAGCCGTTCATCGCGCTCAGACCGACGATCAGCACCGCCACCCCCAGCGCGATGCCGATGGTGGAGATGACCGAGATCAGCGACACCATGCCGCCGCGTTTACGGCCGCGGCTAAAACGCAGGGCCGTCAGGAAGGACAGTGAGGCTCCCGCCATTACTCGGCCCCCATCAGGGTCAGCTGCGCCTGCAGGTGGCCGTCGGCCATTTCCAGCTGGCGGCTCAGGCGCTTGGCCAGCTGCAGATCGTGCGTCACCACCAGGAACGCGGTGCCCTGGCGCACGTTCAGCTCGCCCAGCAGATCGAAGATGCTGTCTGCAGTGCGTTTATCCAGGTTACCGGTCGGTTCGTCCGCCAGCACCAGCGCCGGGTTGTTGACCAGCGCGCGGGCGATCGCCACGCGCTGACGCTCGCCGCCGGAAAGCTCGGACGGGCGGTGTTTGCTGCGCTTTTCCAGCCCGACCGCCGCCAGCATCTCCCGCGCTTTCTCCTGCGCCTGCGCCGGCTTGGCGCCGCCGATCAGCAGCGGCATGGCGGCGTTTTCCAACGCGGTGAAGTCCGGCAACAGATGGTGGAACTGATAGATGAAGCCCAGCTGGCGGTTGCGCAGCTCGGCCTTGGCCGCCGAAGACATGGCGTTCAGCGATTCGCCCTTGAAGATCACCTCGCCGGAGGTCGGCGAGTCCAACCCGCCCAGCAGGTGCAACAGGGTGCTCTTGCCGGAACCCGAGCTGCCGACGATCGCCATCATCTCGCCCTGCTGCATGGCAAAGCTGACGTTGCGCAGCACGTCGGTGTGCAGATTGCCTTCCTGGTAGGTCTTGCACAGGTTGTCACACTGCAGCAAAAGATGGTTACTCATAACGTAAAGCCTCAGCGGGTTGTACGGCGGCAGCGCGCCATGAAGGATAAAGCGTGGACAACAGGGAAACCGCCATCGCCACCACGGCGATGATCNAGCGAAGCGCCGTCGATCAAGGCGCCGAGGATCGGCATCAGGTTATTCAGGTTGGTGGCCAGCAGCACGCCGAGCAGCGTGCCGAGCAGCGAACCGATAATGCCGGCGCTGGCGCCTTGCACCATGAACACCGACATGATCTGGCGGCGGGTCAGCCCCTGGGTCTGCAGAATGGCGACCTCGCCCTGCTTCTCCATCACCAGCAGGCCGAGCGACGTAATGATGTTAAACGCCGCCACCGCCACGATCAGGCTGAGCAGCAGCCCCATCATGTTCTTCTCCATACGCACCGCCTGGAACAGCTCGCCCTTGCGATCGCGCCAGTCTTTCCAGACAGTGCCCGCCGGCAGCGCCTGTTGGCTGAGGGTATCGACCGTCAGCGGCTGTTGCAGGAACAGGCGCCAGCCGGTGATGTTGCCGGCCGGGTAGCGCATCAGGCGCGAAGCGTCCTGTTGGTTGACCAGCAGCTGATAGCCGTCCACCTCGCTGTTGGCGTGGAAGGTGCCGATGAGAGTGAACAGGCGCTGGCTGGGAATGCGGCCCATCGGCGTGAACTGGCTGGCGCTCGGCACCATCACGCGCAGCGAATCGCCGCGCTTGACGCCCAGTTGCCCCGCCAGCTGTTCGCCGATGATGATGTTGTATTGGCCCGGCTGCAGCTGTTGCTGCTTGACGTTGACCAGATACGGGGTCAGCGGATCGGCCTCGTCGGGATTGACGCCGAGCATCACCCCGACCGCCACGCTGCGGGCGCTTTGCAGCACCACGTCACCGGTGGTCAGCGGCGCGACGCGCGTGACGCCCTGCAGCTTCTGCACTTCGGAGGCCGGCAGCTGCTGCGGGTTGACCGATCCTTGCGGACTGGTGACCAACGCCTGCGGCATCAGGCCGAGAATGTTGTTTTCCAGATCCTTTTCGAATCCGTTCATCACCGACAGCACGGTGACCAACGCCATCACCCCCAGCGTAATGCCGATGGTGGAAAGCCAGGACACAAACCGCCCGAAGCGGTCTGAGGCTCGCCCGCGCATGTAGCGCAGGCCAATGAATAACGCGACAGGTTGATACATGAAATCCGTTTGATAGCCGTGGCTTAAGCAAAGTGATCATGGATAATAAAGGCTCTCCCTCGTTTAGGGAACACCCGACGGCCTTTTATTGCGTGGCGGCGAAGAGGGAGACGGCGGCAGCTTCGCGCGTTATTTATTCTCAACCGCAAAAAACAGACGGCATTAACCGGTTAAATAACCGGCAGAAAATTGATGGGCAGCGCTTTTTGCTGTGTCAGTTTGCCGGCCGCTGGGCTACTATAAACAGCATAAAGGCGCTGGGTTATCCGTGCCGGGACGCCATCCAACACATTGATTAAAGATACCTGAATGAGCACTTCCGATAGCCGTAACCGTTCTTCATCCCCCCGTTATTCTCTGCCCGATCGCGCGGGCGATCTGCGCCAACTGGGGCAACTGACCGGCGCGGCCTGTGCCGTGGAGTGCGCCGAGATCGTCGAACGCCACCCTGGCCCGGTGATGCTGATCGCGCCGGACATGCAAAACGCCCTGCGGCTGCGCGACGAGATCCAGCAGTTCACCGATCAGATGGTGACCACGCTGTCCGACTGGGAAACCCTGCCGTACGACAGCTTCTCGCCGCATCAGGAAATCATCTCGGATCGTTTGTCGAGCCTGTATCACCTGCCGACCATGGCGCGCGGCGTGATCATTCTGCCGGTCAACACCCTGATGCAGCGCGTCTGCCCGCACGAATTCCTGCATGGCCACGCGCTGGTGATGAAGAAAGGCCAGCGCCTGTCGCGCGACAAGCTGCGCGCGCAGTTGGAACAGGCCGGTTACCGCAGCGTCGATCAGGTGATGGAGCATGGCGAATTCGCCACCCGCGGCGCGCTGCTCGATCTTTACCCTATGGGCAGCGATGAGCCTTACCGCATCGACTTTTTCGATGACGAAATCGACAGTCTGCGCATCTTTGACGTCGATACCCAGCGCACGCTGAGCGAAGTCGAGGCCATCAATCTGTTGCCGGCCCACGAGTTCCCCACCGACAAGAACGCCATCGAGCTGTTCCGCAGCCAGTGGCGCGAGCAGTTTGAGGTGCGTCGCGACGCCGAGCACATCTATCAGCAGGTCAGCAAAAGCGCCTGGCCCGCCGGTATCGAATACTGGCAGCCGCTGTTCTTCAGCCAGCCGCTGCCGTCGCTGTTCAGCTACCTGCCGGCCAATACGCTGATCGTCAATACCGGCGATCTGGAGGGCGCCGCCGAGCGCTTCTGGCAGGACGTCAACCAGCGTTACGAAAGCCGCCGCGTCGATCCGATGCGTCCGCTGCTGGCGCCGGATACGCTGTGGCTGCGCGTTGACGCGCTGTTCGGTGAGCTGAAGGCCTGGCCGCGCATCGCGCTGAAAACCGATGAGCTGCCGGCCAAGGCCGGCAATACCAATCTGGATTACCATGCCCTGCCCGACCTGGCGGTGCAGGCGCAGCATAAATCCCCGCTGGATAATTTGCGGCGCTTTATCGAAGGCTTCGACGGCAGCGTGATTTTCTCCGTCGAGAGCGAGGGGCGGCGTGAAACGCTGCAGGATCTGCTCGGCCGCATCAAGCTGGCGCCGGCGCTGATTCAGCGTCTCGATCAGGCGGAGACGACAGGCCGTTACATGATGGTCGGCGCCGCCGAACACGGCTTCCTCGACGGCCTGCGCCAGCGGGCGCTGATCTGCGAAAGCGATCTGCTCGGCGAGCGCGTCAGCCGCCGCCGGCAGGACAACCGGCGCACCATCAACACCGATACCCTGATCCGCAACCTGGCGGAGCTGCATCCCGGCCAGCCGGTGGTGCACCTGGAGCACGGCGTTGGCCGCTACGTCGGCCTGACCACGCTGGAAGCCGGCGGCATCAAGGCCGAATACCTGATCCTCTCCTACGCCGGTGAGGACAAGCTGTACGTGCCGGTGTCTTCGCTGCATCTGATCAGCCGCTACGCCGGCGGCGCGGACGAAAACGCTCCGCTGCACAAACTGGGCGGCGACGCCTGGACGCGCGCGCGGCAGAAAGCGGCCGAGCGGGTGCGCGACGTAGCGGCCGAGCTGCTGGATATCTACGCCCAGCGCGCCGCCAAGGCCGGTTTCGCCTTCAAACACAACCGCGAGCAGTACCAGCTGTTCTGCCAGAGCTTCCCGTTCGAAACCACGCCGGATCAGGAACAGGCGATCAACGCGGTGCTGAGCGACATGTGCCAGCCGCTGGCGATGGACCGCCTGGTGTGCGGCGACGTCGGCTTCGGCAAAACCGAAGTGGCGATGCGCGCCGCCTTCCTGGCGGTGGAAAACGGCAAGCAGGTGGCGGTGCTGGTGCCGACGACACTGCTGGCGCAGCAGCACTTCGACAACTTCCGCGATCGCTTCGCCACCTGGCCGATCCGCATCGAGATGATGTCGCGTTTCCGCAGCGCCAAAGAGCAGCAGCAGGTGCTGGACGACGCGGCCGAAGGCAAAGTGGACATCATTATCGGCACCCACAAGCTGTTGCAGAGCGATCTGCGCTGGAAAGACCTGGGGCTGCTGATCGTCGATGAAGAGCACCGCTTTGGCGTGCGCCACAAGGAGCGCATCAAAGCGATGCGCGCCGACGTCGATATCCTGACGCTGACCGCCACGCCGATCCCGCGTACGCTGAACATGGCGATGAGCGGCATGCGCGATCTGTCGATCATCGCCACCCCACCGGCGCGCCGGCTGGCGGTGAAGACCTTCGTGCGCGAATACGACAGTCTGGTGGTGCGCGAGGCGATCCTGCGCGAAGTGCTGCGCGGCGGCCAGGTTTACTACCTCTACAACGACGTGGAAAACATCGAGAAAGCGGCGCAGCGCCTGGCTGAGCTGGTGCCGGAAGCGCGCATCGCCATCGGCCACGGCCAGATGCGCGAACGCGATCTGGAGCGGGTGATGAACGATTTCCACCACCAGCGCTTCAACGTGCTGGTGTGCACCACCATCATCGAAACCGGCATCGATATCCCCAGCGCCAACACCATCATCATCGAGCGGGCCGATCGCTTCGGCCTGGCGCAGCTGCACCAACTGCGCGGCCGCGTCGGGCGTTCGCACCATCAGGCTTACGCCTATCTGCTGACGCCAAACCCGAAAGCCATGGGCACCGACGCTCATAAACGGCTCGAGGCCATCGCGTCGCTGGAAGATCTCGGCGCCGGTTTCGCGCTGGCGACCCACGATCTGGAGATCCGCGGCGCCGGTGAGCTGCTGGGAGAAGATCAGAGCGGCCAGATGACCACCGTCGGCTTCTCGCTCTATATGGAGCTGCTGGAAAGCGCCGTCGACGCGTTGAAAAACGGCCGAGAACCGTCGCTGGAAGATCTTACCAGCAGCCAGACCGAGGTAGAGTTGCGCATGCCGGCGCTGCTGCCGGAAGATTTCATTCCCGACGTCAATACCCGCCTGTCACTGTATAAGCGTATCGCCAGCGCGAAAAACGACGGTGAGCTTGACGAGCTGAAGGTCGAGCTGATCGACCGCTTCGGTCAACTGCCGGATGCGGCGCGCAATCTGTTGCAGTGCGCGGCGCTGCGCCTGCATGCGCAGAAACTGGGGATCAAACGCATCGAGAGCAACGAACGCGGCGGCTTTATCGAGTTCGGCGACAACAACCGCGTCGATCCGGGTTATCTGATCGGCCTGTTGCAGGGCAATCCGCAGGTTTACCGCCTGGACGGCCCGAGCAAGCTGAAGTTCACGCTCGATCTGGCCGATCGCCAAAAACGCCTGACGTTCACCGAAGAGCTGCTGAACGCCTTCCGCGAGCACACGCTGGCGTCCTGAGCCAACGCCCCCGCCGTGGCGGCGGGGGCGGCTTATTCGCGCGGGAATCCGGCGCCCAGCGGCGCCAGCTGCATCACGCGGCTGGTCACCACCCGGTTTTTGCCGCCGCGCTTCGCCTCATACAAGGCCTCGTCGGTCATGGCGATCGCCTTGTCCAGCGTCATGCCCGGCAGATACAGCGACACGCCGATCGACAGCGTGATGTGCGCTTCGTCGTGCGCATTCAGCAAGAACGTCGAGCTTTCCACCGCGCTGCGAATGCGCTCCGCCACCCCGCCGATGACCTGCGGATCGTAGCTGGCGGTGATCACCATAAACTCTTCGCCACCGTAGCGCCCGACGAAGTCCTCATTGCGCACGCTGTTTTGCAACAGCCGGCCGACGCTGGCCAGCAGCACGTCACCGGCCGGATGACCGTAGGTATCGTTGATGCTTTTGAAGTTATCCAAATCGAGGATCATCAGCCCGCACGGGCGGCGTTCGGCGCGCTGCAGCATCAGCTGATAATCGACGCTGGCGCGGTTGTTGATGTGGGTCAGGCTGTCGGTGGTGGCGCGCGCGCGCATCGCAAAATAGGCGTAGATATGGCGCTCTTTGAAATTCAGCGCATGATAGCAAATCGCCAGACAGAGTGCGGAAACCGCCTGGTACAGCAACACATCCGGCCACAGCCCGCTCATGTCCACCAGCAGCCACACCACCGCGATGCGATACAGCGCGATGATGCCGATCGTCAGGTAAAACACCCGATGGGATTTCTTCAGCCACACGCGAGACAGCAGCAGCGGCGCGACGATCGAGGCGATGAACAGGTTATCGACGGTGAAACCGCCGGTCAGCGCCATGGCGAACAGAAAACTCACCAGCCCGCTGACGCCGCCGCCGAAGAAAGTCACCAATATCATCGGGATCATCGCAAAGCTGTAATGCACCTTATCGGTCAGCTCCAGCCGATCCTGGCTCAAATACAGCACCGCCACCCCGGCCAGCAGGCCGAAAACAACGCGCTTCCACAGTGCGGATTGATAAGAAAAAGGGGCATTCTTGCTGAGAAGGAAATAGCTTATCGACAACGTCGCGTAGGTGATGCAGGCGTCGCTGTAAAGGGTGGAAATGGACGCAATGTAAGTCATAAATAGTCAGCGCGCTCCTCGGGATCGCCAGGGGGTAATGTGCAGACGTTGAATAACGCATCCCTGTCGTCTCCGCTTCGGCGGCGGCCATTTATACCCGTCGTCTTTCAAACCGCAGCGTTGTTACCTGCGCGCTCTCACCCCAGTCACTTACCTGAGTAAGCTCCTGGGGATG
>NZ_JVEL01000328.1:0-19920 GCF_001076875.1 Serratia sp. 506_PEND | reverse complement strand
ACTACGGCTGCTTTGTTCGGGATTTGGATGGGCACAAGATTGAAGCCAGCTTCTGGGATGAAAGCGCGGCCTGAAGAAGAAAGGAAGCCGAATAAAAAAATGCCGGTGATTAAACCGGCATTGTACGAATCAAATGTGCTATGCAGTAATTCAAAAATAAGAAAGTAAGACAATTATGGAGCGCAACGCCCATCGCTTGACGTTGCATTCACCTGCGAGAGAGATCATGCCCCATTTCCCCCGGCTAAATGTTGATATTGCTCAATGTTAACCGGGTTTTCGTCATTTTTGCCTACAGCCAGCGGCTGCGCTTCAACCACCAGGCGACGCCAAGCACCAATCCGACCAGCATCAGGCAAAATGCCGCGAAACCGAAAGGATTACCGCCGCCCGGAATACCGCCAAGGTTGACCCCGAACAGCCCGGTCAGGAAAGTGGTGGGCAGAAATACCATCGCCAACAATGACATGGTGTAAGTGCGGCGGTTCATCGCGTCGGCCATCACCGTGGTGATTTCGTCGGACAAGATGGCGGTGCGCGCAATGCTGCCGTCCAAATCGTCCAATCCCCGTCCCAGGCGATCGGCGATATCCTGCATGCGGCGGCGATCGTCGTCGCTCATCCACGGCAGGCGGTCGCTGGCCAGCCGCGCGAAAACGTCGCGCTGCGGCGCCATGTAACGGCGCAGCACGATCAGCTGTTTACGGATCAGCGCCAGCTGGCCGCGCTCCGGCACCTGCTGCTCCAGCAAGGCGTCCTCCAGATCGATAATCTTGTCGTGCAGATCCTCGATAAATTCGCTGGTGTGATCGGTCAACGCATCGGAAATTTCCACCAGCCAGCTGCCGCTGTTGGTCGGCCCAGCGCCGCTTTGCAAATCGTTCACCACCTGATCGATGGAATACACCTTGCGGTGCCGGGTGGAGATAATCAGCTTGTCGGTGATATATACGCGGATGGTGACCAGCTGATCCGGCCGGGAATTAGCGTTAAAGTTGATGCTGCGCAGGGTGATCATGGTGCCTTCGCCCTGGCGGCTGACGCGCGGCCGTGAGCTTTCGCCGGAGAGCGCTTCGCGCACCGAGTCCGGCAGCAGCGGCGTGGTACTCAGCCATTCAGCGCTGGCCGGGTGCGCGTAATCAAGATGCAGCCAGCACGGCGCGTCGCAGGTGATCTTGTCATCCTGTTCGATCGGCGTGACGCCCCCCTTGCCGTCGAGTTGGTAGGCGTAAACCGCATCGGCGACCTGCAGCTCGCTCCCCTCAATCACATCCATTCATTTATCCCCTCAGTCTTGCTTATGTTGCTGAGTCTAGCGTTAACGTCTTGGAGATCAAAGGCCAAGCTGTAACGCCAGTTTTCTCGTTGTCCCATAAACGTGTTCTATACTTCTGCCGCAAGGAACGCCAGACAGCCCGAGAGGAGACTCGCATGTTACCAATCAGCACCGCAGATATCTTGAAAGTCGTCTTACCGACCGTCATTACGCTGTTTATCGCCGTGGTCAAAACGCCTTTTCGCATTCGGCGGGAAAACCACGATAAGCTGTTAAACCTGCTCGAATCCGTCGAGAAGCCCCAAAGCGCCCCCATACGTCTGTTGCGGTTTCGCGACTATATCGGCAACCGCAGCGCCGGCCTTACTGCGCTGCAGCTGCTGCTGGCATTGCCGGATAGCGTAGCGGCGCTGGAACGTTATCGCTTCACCGGTGGCCGCCAGCAAATCCTGCGCGCCACGTCCGCAGGCTTCGTTTTGCGGCCAAACGCCGATAGCAAGTTCAAACGTTTTTTGCTTTCCGGCCGTTATTTCTTGCTGTACCTGCTGTTCGTCATGCTGCTGGTGCTATTGCTGGCACTGGCGCAATGGGGGCTGCGTGGGGTAGAAATAACCACCACGTCGATCACCTATCTGCCCGGCGCGCACATCGGCGACGGCTGGCAACTGCTGTTCCTCGGCTTATTGTTTACTATCATTATGCTTAGCCTGGTATTCATGATTTTCAGACAGTTGATGCTGGCGGGCAATCTCAGCTCGGAAAGCGCCTTTTATCGTTACTATCAACAGGCGCGTGAGGAACAACGATGTCGGGAAGTCCTGAGACAACTGCGCGCTGCGCTGCGCCGAACCTGACGAGAATGCGCCGCCTACGCTGCATCGCAATGGCCGCCCTGCTGCTGTTCGGCCAATCGGCTCGTGCAGAGCCGGTGTTAGAACGCCTCGCCACGCCCTATCACGCGCCGACGGCGGCGGGTTCACTGCCTTATTTTGTCGCTCACGCTCACTCCCCCCAGCCGCGTACCGCGCTGGTGGTGATGCACGGGCATCCACGCGATGCCGCCAAGACGTTGCAAGCGGCGATCGATGCCGCGCAGGGAGCGGGAGACAACGGCTTGCTGGTCGCCCCGCTGTTCCAGGTGCCGGTAAAACTCGCCGTCCACTGCCATTCCGCCGGTCTGCCCCAGCCGCAAGACGGTGACGCTCTCTGGCGCTGCGGCTCGTGGATCGCAGGCGGTTTGGATAATGGCGGGAAAACCGGCTCGTTCAACGCCATGGATAACCTGCTGGCCGATCTGAAACGGCGTTGGCCGTCGCTGCAGTCGATAACCGTGGCCGGTTTTTCCGCCGGCGCCCAGTTCGTGCAACATTATGTCGGCTTTGCTCAACCGCCAAGCGGAGTGCGTCTGCGCTATGTGGTGGCCGATCCCGGCAGCTGGCTCTATTTTGATCGCCTGCGCCCTCTGCCCACAAGCTGGGGAAGCTGCGGCAGTGAGAAAACCTGCCGCTTCCGCTGGCAAACGCTGGACGCCGGCCGCTGTCCGCAGGCCAATCGCTGGAAATTCGGTCTGGAAGCGCTTCCCGCTCACCTGCTGCGCACCGCAGACGCGGCTCGCCGGCGCTATGCTGCGGCCGATATCACCTATCTGGCCGCCGCCGATGATACCGGCACCGCGCCGGGCGCCTACTATCGGATACTCGACAAATCCTGCGCCGCCCAGCTGCAGGGCCCCTATCGATTGCAGCGCGCCCTGGCCTACGCCGACTACGATCGGCGTTACCTGGCGCCCCAGAAGCCGCATCGGTTAACGATCGTTCCCGGCTGCGGGCACAATGTCGCCTGCGTCTTTCCCGCCCCGACGGCCAGGCAGGCGCTTTTCCCCATTAATGCAGACTAATAATAACGGCAATGAAATAAACCCTTGCCGATAAATCGGACAATATCGCCGATAAAGCGCTGGCAATAGCGTTATTATTATGACTTAACATATTGCTATCAATTTTAATTCAAAATGATAATAATAAATCAACACAAAGCTGTTTCAGCGCAAATTTTAGGGGCATATACTTTTCTCACTACGAGGAGGTAGTTATGTTACGCGACCATTTAAAAATAAACGCCAGCGATACGCTGGAAAAAATCAGCAATATCCATTTGCAAAACCAGGGCCAGGAAGAGATCAGTGAGTTCGTGGTGAAAAACGCCGCCGGCCTGCAGATTGGCAAGGTCTCCGTCCACGATCGTTTCAGCACTCGTCGCTCTTACCCCACCAGCTACCGCATCACCCAAACCGACATGAGTGGCCGTGTGGTGGTGGATGCCATGCGGGACTGTCTATAAGCGTAACCAGTCGCTGAAATAGCGAAACAATAATGTGATGATGGCAACCCTGTTTATTATTAAACGGGGTTTATCGCGTGGAAAAATTAATTACCTTCGTTGTTGCAGCGTCGAGAAAATAAAGCCCCCGCATTAGACGGGGGCGATCAATAAATCGACTCAGTGTTTGATGATATACATCGTTTGACTATAGGCCACGTCTTCCGGATTGGTAATCGGGTAGCCTTTTACCCACGGTTTGATCAGGCGGCCGTTGGTGTATTGGTAAATCGGCGCGATCGGCGCCTGATCGGCAATGATCTGTTCCATTTTGTTGTAATCGGCGGTCACCGCCGCCGGATTGGTTTCCCGCCCCGCCTGCGCCAGCAGCTTGTCGTAGTCCGCGTTCTTGAACTTGGCGATGTTGCCGCTGTGGGTGGAGGTCAGCAGCGACAGGAAGGTCGACGCCTCGTTATAGTCACCCACCCAGGAGGCGCGGATCACATCGAAATTGCCGGTGTTGCGGCTGTCGATATAGGTTTTCCACTCCTGATTCTGCAGCTTGACGTCAATACCGAGCTTTTTCTTCCACATCGAGGCCACGGCGATGGCGATCTTCTGGTGGCTTTCCGAGGTGTTATACAGCAGCGTCAGCTTCAGCGGGTTGTTCGGGCCGTAACCGGCCGCCTGCAGCAACGCCTTGGCCTGTGCATCCAACTCCGCCTGGGATTGCTGTTGCAGCAAGCTCGCTTCCGGTTTGAACCCGGCGGTCACATCCGGCGTGAAGTGATAGGCCGGTTTTTCGCCGGTGCCCAGCACTTTTTCCGCGATAATCTTGCGATCGATGGCGTAGGACAAAGCCTGGCGCACCCGCACGTCGTTGGTTGGCGCGCGCTGGGTGTTGAACGCGTAGTAATAGGTGCCGAGCTGATCCGGCGTGTACACCTGCCCCGGAATGTCTTTCAGCAGCTTCTGATACATGTTTTTCGGGAAGGATTCGGTGATGTCGATGTCACCCGCCAGGTAACGCTTGGTGGCGTTGGATTCCTGGTTGATCGGCACGAAGGTCACTTTAGTCAGCACGGTACGCGCATGATCCCAGTAATGGTCGTTAGGCGTCAGCACCAGCTTCTCGTTCACCACCCGCTCCTGCAGTTTGAACGCGCCGTTGCCCACCAGATTGCCGACCTTGGTCCAATCATTGCCGTATTTTTCCACCACCGTCTTATTGACCGGGAACAGGCTGAAGTTGGCCGTCAGGCTGACGAAGTACGGCACCGGTTTGTCCAGCTGCACTTTAAGCGTGTAGTCGTCCGGCGCCGACACGCCTAAACGATCGGCCGGCAATTTGCCGCTGATGATCTGCTCGGCGTTCTGGATCCCCGCCAGCTGCGCGAACCAGGCGAACGGCGACAGGTTTTTCGGCTCTACCAGCCGCTGCCAGCTGTAAACGAAATCCTTAGCCGTGACAGGGTCACCGTTTGACCACCGCGCGTCTTTGCGCAGATGGAAGATATAAGTCTGGTTGTCGCTGGTCTGCCAACGCGTGGCGACGCCGGGGATCACTTTACCGCTGGCGTCCTGATTGACCAGCCCTTCGAACAGATCGCGCGCCAGCTGAGCCTCCGGCAAGCCTACCGCTTTGATCGGATCGAGCGAGGCCGGTTCGTCTTTAATGTGGCGCACGATTTCCTGTTTGGCCGCCAACGCGGTGCCCGGGGGAACCTGCGCCGCCATAGCGCTGCTCATACAGGCGCCGATCGCCGCCGCGCAAAGCGCCAAACGAAAACCCCGTTGCATTCTTCTTCCCGTCATTATGATTTTCCCCCGTTAACCATCTGAATTTTTTATCATATAGCACAAGATCCATCCGGCCTAGAGCCCGCGGTCGAGAAGTTGCAAAAAGTGCGATTCAGGCGATAAAAAACCCGTGCGGCGCAGGGCGGCACGGGCGGTGTTTGCAGCGGCGACCGTCAGTCGTACAGGTGGATGCTGTTGATGCGGTAGCTGAACTCTTCGCCCTCTTCTTCATCGAACACGGTGAAAAAGCCTTTCTCAGCCAGCGGACGTGCCGAGATATCGGTTTTTTGCAGCTGGCGCGCGTCGGCGTCGTCATAACCGTAGTCGAGGTAGAAGGCATCTTTCTGATAATCGATATGCAGGGTGAACGGATAGTTCGATTCGTCACCGCGCCCGTCGTCGTTTTTCACCACGCCGAACCATTCCCCCTGGCGGATCTGGTTTTCAGCGTCCACGCCGCACAGCAGCGTGATGGTGTCATTTTCATTTTCGCTATAGCTGGCGATGATTCTGGCTACTGGCATGTTAAATCCTCTTGCGGGTGATTGGCTTAGCACTGCCGTTAGTATAACAATAGCGTCAGGCCAGGTGCGGTTTAATTGGCGTTTTCACCGCAGCGGCCTCACAGATCGCGCAAACGCCGCACAATTGCGATGGGAAAGATGTCTCAAAGCGTAATACACTGAATAAAATGACAATGACTCTCGACCTTTCATCCAGGGACAACACCATGACCGAACATCGACCACGCAGTGAACGTGGCCAGTTGGCCATCGCAGGAGAGAACTACGGCAGCTCGCTGCTGGGCGCGCCGCTGCTCTATTTCCCGGCGGCGAACGGCGGCCCGCAGACCGGGCTGATCATCGCCGGCACCCACGGCGATGAGAGCGCCGCCATCGTGACCCTGTCCTGCGCGCTGCGCAGCATCGCCCCCGAGCAGTTGCGCCATCACGTGGTGCTGGCGGTCAACCCCGACGGCTGCCAGCTGGGGCTGCGCGCCAATGCCAACGGCGTCGATCTGAACCGCAACTTCCCGGCCGCCAACTGGCGTTCCGGCGACACCGTCTACCGTTGGAACAGCGCGGCGCCGGTGCGCGACGTCAAGCTCTCCACCGGCGGGCGCCCCGGTTCCGAACCGGAAACCCAGGCGCTGTGTCACCTGATCCATCGCCTGAAGCCGCACTGGGTGGTGTCGTTCCACGAGCCGCTGGCCTGCATCGAAGATCCCGCCAGTTCGCGGCTCGGCGTTTGGCTGTCGCACAAGTTCGGGCTGCCGCTGGTGACCAGCGTCGGTTATGAAACGCCCGGCTCGTTCGGCAGCTGGTGCGCGGATCTGTCGCTGCCGTGCATCACCGCCGAATTCCCGCCGATCTCCGCCGATGCCGCCAGCGAGCGTTACATCGACGCGATGACCGAGCTGTTGACCTACCCGAATTAATCCCTACGGGGCGATATCGACGATCGCCCCGCATTCGAACGCCAGGCCCGGTTCGGCGTCCCGCGCCAGCCAGGTAGGGCCGTCCAGATCGACGAAGCGCGCCGCCGGCGCCAGCGGCAAGGCAGCGGATATCGCCCGCGACGTACACAACATGCAGCCAAGCATGATGGCGAACCCTTGTTCGCGCGCGGCCTGCGCCAGCGCCAACGCCTCGGTCAAGCCGCCGGTTTTGTCCAATTTGATGTTGACCATCTGATAGCGCTGCGCCAACTGCGGCAGATCGGCGCGGGTGTGGCAGCTTTCATCGGCGCAGATCGGCAGCGGATGAATAAAGTGCTCCAACGCGGCGTCGTCACCGGCCGGCAACGGTTGCTCCAGCATCGCCACGCCGAGATCGGCCAGCAGCTGGCAGCGCGCCGCCAGCCCTTCCGCCTGCCAGGACTCATTGGCGTCGACGATCAGCGTCGTCTGCGGCACCGCGGCGCGGATCGCCACCAGCCGCTCGCTGATATAGTGATCGTCGAGTTTGATCTTCAGCAGTGTGGCGCCCTGCCGCTCCAGCTCGCGCGCGGCGAAGGCCATCGCTTCCGGCGTGCCAATGCTGACGGTCTGCGCCATGCGGATCTGCGCCGGCGCCGTCACGCCGCTGCGCTGCCACAGGCTCTGCCCGTGCAGCCTGCACTCCAGATCCCACAGCGCCGAATCCAGCGCGTTGCGGGCCGCGCCCGCCGGCATCTGCGTCAGCAGCTGCTCGCGGGTGATGCCCCGCGCGATCGCCGGCGCCATCTCTGCCAGCTGCGCCATCACCGATTCCTCGCTCTCGCCGTAACGCGGATACGGCGTGCATTCACCGGTGCCGCGCACGCCCTGCTGTTCGATTTCGACCACCACCACCCGGGCTTCGGTGCGGCTGCCGCGCGCAATCACGAAGGCGGTATGCAGCGGCCAGGCTTCCGGGTAAAAACGCATGTCTCTCATAACGGCTCCTGAGCGAAAACTGCGCATTCAGCCAGGCTGATGCGCCGGTGATGTTTTATAGAACAGTCTAATATATACAACTATTTAGCAAACTTTGATATCCAATCCGTCCCGGTTGTCATAAACTGGCGCCAGGGTGTGAACCTGATGTTAACTGCCGTTGTCGGCGCGCCGTTTCATCAGGTTCATACCCTTTGTATAAACACCTGTAAAAGGAATCTAGCAATGACTCAGACAGTACATTTTCAAGGCAATCCGGTCGGCGTAGCGGGCAAGCTGCCACAGCAGGGCGAACAGGCCAAGGCCTTCTCGCTGGTTGCCAAAGACCTGTCAGACGTGGCGCTGAGCAGCTTCGCGGGTAAACGCAAAGTCCTGAACATCTTCCCAAGCATCGATACCGGCGTCTGCGCGACGTCGGTGCGTAAATTCAACCAGCTGGCCAGCGGCCTGGATAACACCGTGGTGCTGTGCATCTCCGCCGACCTCCCGTTCGCGCAGTCTCGTTTCTGCGGCGCGGAAGGCCTGAGCAACGTGGTCACCCTGTCCACCCTGCGCGGCGCCGAGTTCAAGCAGGCGTACGGCGTCGAAATCACCGAAGGCCCATTGGCGGGCCTGACCGCACGCGCGGTCGTGGTGCTGGATGGCCAGGACAACGTACTGTACAGCGAGCTGGTGAACGAAATCACCACCGAGCCGGACTACGACGCGGCGCTAGCTGCGCTGAAATAACAAAGCCGGCGAACGCCGGCTTTGGAAACACGCTAAAGGCGCCGCAAGGCGCCTTTCTTATTCTTCGCCCTCGGCGCCGCCTTTACGGCTGCTCAGGCCATACTCGCGCAGCTTGTTGGCGATGGCGGTATGGGAAACGCCCAGTCGCTTCGCCAGCTTGCGGGTGCTGGGATAGGTGCGATACAGGCGCGTCAGCACCGAGCGCTCGAAACGCTTGCTGATGTCGTCCAGCGAGCCGTCCAGCACCTCGTCGCCCAACGACATCTCCACCTCGAACTCCGGCAACACGATGTCCTGCGGCCGCAGCTCGTAGCCTTCGGTTTGCGTCAGCGCGCGGTAGATGGCGTTTTTCAGCTGACGCACGTTGCCCGGCCAGCCGTATTTGCTGAGGAAGCCGCCCAGATCGCTCGCCAGCTTGGGCCGCGCTACGCCCTGTTCATCGGCGAAGCGCGCCACGAACAGTTCGGTCAGCGGCATGATGTCCTGCGGACGTTCGCGCAGCGGCGGGATGGTGATGGTCAGCACGTTGAGGCGATAATAGAGGTCTTCGCGGAATTCGCCGCGCTGCACCAGCTCGGTGAGGTTTTTCTGGGTGGCGCAGATCACGCGCACGTCGACGTGCACCTCATGCTCCTCACCGACGCGACGGAACGTGCCGTCGTTGAGGAAACGCAGCAGTTTGGTCTGCATGCGCGGCGACATTTCGCCGATCTCATCCAGCAGCACCGAACCGCCGTTGGCCTGCTCGAAGAAGCCTTTCTTGCCTTCCAGCGCGTTGGGATAAGCGCCCGGCGCATGGCCGAACAGCTCGCTCTCCACCACGTCATCCGGCAGCGCGGCGCAGTTCAGCGCCAGGAACGGCTGTTTGCCGCGCGGGCTGCGTAAATGGCAGGCGCGGGCCAGAATATCCTTGCCGGTGCCGGTATCGCCGACGATCAGCAGCGGCGCATCGAGCATCGCCAGCTTGCGCGCCTGCTCCAGCACATGACGCATCTTGGCGCTCACCGCGACGATGTGGTCGAATTCGGTATCGTCGTTCACCGACAGATTTTGCAGTTGGCGGCCCATGCGCGCGGTGGACTTCAGCATCACCACCGCGCCAACCGCGGCCGGCTGCTGCTGTTGGTCTTCCAGATAAATCGGCGTGATGTCCATCAGGAAGTCCTGGCTGCGGATCACCACCCGCTCGGCGTGCGGCGCCGTATGCTCGCTCTCCAGCCAACGGCTGAAGTTATAGCCGCCGATCAGCGCCCCGGCGGTCTGGTTGCGGATCTTGTCTTCGCTCAGGCTGAACAGCGCCTGCGCCGCCGGGTTGGCCAGCTCGACCTTGCCTTTCATGTCGATCGAGAACACCGGTTCCGGCATCGACTCCAGCAGCGCACGCAGCGCGCGATGCTCGCGTTCGGAAGGCATAAAGCTGACGGTGCGCACGTCGGTTACGCCGGCGATGCGGCGGATCTCCGCCATCAACGCGCGGAAAGTATCGAAATCCAGCTGGGAGAAATTGAGGTAAATGCGGCCGATGGGATCGATTTCGATGCCACGTAAGTCAATGCTGCGCGATACCAAAAGATCGAGTAATTCTCGAGTGAGACCGAGGCGGTCTTCGCAAAATACTTCCAAACGCATCAGTGTTGGCCTTATCTCTGCAGGTGCGGGGATCGTTGACGATGATGATACTCCCTCGCACCGGGCGGTAGAAGCGATCTGTCAGCAAAAGTTGACAGAACTCTGATTTATTGCCGTGGTTGCTGATTTTAAACGCAAGCGGATAACAGCATCGGCGTCATTTTAGCCTGCAAACAGAGAGTTATCACAACCAGAATTAATTTTGCAGAGATTTATCACGCAATCACAGGGGGATCGACTGTCGTCAAGTCTCGATTACGTCCGGCGTCGGCGCCGTTGAGAAAACGGCGCTCCTGAGAGCGCCGTCGCGGGGTTATTTGGCCTTGCCGTCGCTCTTTTTCAGCGTATCTTTCAACTGGCCGATCAGCTGGCTGCGGAAATCGCCAAGCTTCGGTTTTTCCCCTTCCAGCCACGGCAGCGGGCGGCACAGTTCCATCGCCTTGATGCCCAACCGCGCGGTCAACAACCCGGCGCCAATGCCCTGCGCCGCGCGCGCCGACAGCCGCGCCGCCAGATCCTGCGACATCCAGTCCATGCCCACTTCGCGCACCAGTTCGGAGGCGCCGGCGAAGGCGATGTTGAGCAGCACCAGCCGGAACAGACGAATGCGGCTGAAGTAGCCCAACTCGATGCCGTACAGCGCGGCGATGCGGTTAATCAAACGGATGTTGCGCCAGGCAATAAACGCCATATCCACCAGCGCCAACGGGCTGACGGCGATCATCAGCGTCGACTCGGCGGCGGAGCGGCTGATTTCGCGCCGCGCCTGGTTGTCGAGCACCGGCTGCACCAGTTTGGCGTACAGCTCCACCACTTCACGATCGTTTTGCGTTTCATGCAGCGACGCCTGCCAGCGCTGCAGCGCCGGATGCCCCTGATCCAGACCGGCCTGGCGCGCCAGCTTCTCGCAGAATTCGCGCCCTTGCCCCAGCCCGTGGCTGTGCAACAGCTCGCGCGCCACGTCGCGCTCTTCCGCGCGCTGGCGCAGCCGATACAAACGCCGCCACTCGGTGACCACCGAACCGACGCCGGCGAACACGATCAGGCCGCCGGCCACGCCGCCGCCCATGGCGATCCAGTCCTGCTGCACCCAGGCGGTATGCACCCACTGCACGCCCTGCGCCACCACGCTGACGCCGAACAGCGCCAGGCCAGCGGTGACCATTTTGCGCCACAGGCTGCGTTTAGGTTTCAGCGCGGCGTTGATGATGCCTTCGGCGCGCCCTTCTTCCTCTTCCTGCTGCAGCTCCGGCGCCGCCGGGAAAAAGCTTTCCGCCTGTTCGGCATCGAAAGCGACGCCGGCGCGCAACGCCGGCTCCTGCGGCGGCTGCAGCGGCTCGTCAAAATCGATACGCGGTTTGATCGGCTCGCTCATCGCAATTTGTCTCCCAATAAAAACTCCATCACCGCATCCAGACGGATGTGCGGCAACGGGGTGTCCACGCTCATGGCGCGCGGACGAAACTCATCGAAGTGGAACCCCTGGCTCTGCCAGAACGCCGGACCCGGCAGACGGGCCGGCACTTCGCCGGGGAACACCGTCAGCGGCGCGCCGTCGCTCAGGCGGTTGCCCTTCAATGCCGGAATGCGCTGCCCCTGATGATCGACGATGCCGCTCTCGGTCGCCTGCACCGAGGCCAGGCCGACGCAATCCATGCTGATGCCCTCGAACGCCGCGTTCTGCCACGCCTCTTGCACCAGCTGTTGCAGCAAGGACACCAAATTGGCGTGCTGATCGGCGGTGATATGGTCCGCCTTGGTGGCGGCGAACATCAGTTTGTCGATGGTCGGCGAGAACAAGCGGCGAAACAGCGTGCGCTTGCCGTAATGGAAGCTCTGCATCAGTTGGGTCAGCGCCAGACGCATGTCGTTGAACGCCTGCGGGCCGCTGTTGAGCGGCTGCAGGCAGTCAACCAGCACGATTTGCCGATCGAAACGAACGAAGTGCTCTTTGTAGAAGTTTTTGACGATCGACTGGCAGTAATAGTTGAAGCGAGCGCGCAACATGCCGATGTTGGTGTGTTTATCGGCCTGCGCCAGCTTCGATTCGCCGATCGCGGCCACGTCGGGCCACGGGAAAAACTGCAGCGCCGGCGCGCCGGCCATGTCGCCCGGCAGCACGAAACGCCCCGGCTGAATGAAGTGCAGCCCTTCGCTTTTGCAGCGCAGCAGATAATCGGTGTAGGCCTGGGCGATCGCCGCCAGGCGGTTTTCGTCGGCCTGAGCCAGCGGATCGCAGGCCTTGCACAGCTCAAGCCAGGGCTTGGCCCATTCGGCGCGTTCGCCCTGCAGCAGCCCGGTCATCTGGCGCGACCAGGCCAGGTAATCCTGCTCGAGCATCGGCAGATCAAGCAACCATTCACCGGGATAATCGACGATCTCCAGGTACAGCGTGGAGGTGTCTTTGAAGTGGCGCAGCAGCGAGTCGTTGGAACGGTAGCGCAACGCCAGCCGGATTTCGCTGACGCCGCGCGTCGGCGTCGGCCAGGCCGGCGGCGTGCCGTACAGCTGCGCCAGCCCTTCGTCATAGGTGAAACGCTGGATGCCGAGGTCGCGCTGCGGGATGCGTTTAACGCCCAGCAGGCGCTCTTCGCGCACCGGTGAAAACAGCGGCATGCGCGCGCCGCTGTGCACATGCAGCAGTTGGTTGACGAAGGCGGTGATAAAGGCGGTTTTGCCGCTGCGGCTCAGGCCGGTCACCGCCAGGCGCAGATGGCGATCCATTCCGCGGTTGACCAGCGAGGTTAACTCATTTTGCAGTCGTTTCATTGCTCTCCTTGACGTAACGCCCGAATGCCTTGTTCAGACCTTTACGGAACAGCGGTTCCAACACCAGCGCCAGCACGAAGCGCACCGGTTTGCGGCCGACGGTCTTCAACAGCCAGCCGGCGGCGCCCGCCGGGCCATAGTTCAATAACGCTATGATGATGACTTTAGCCAATGTCTTCAACATTGCCGCCGCTCCTCGTTTAAATCCACCCGTTCTGGCGGTGTTCGCGACATCGATTTTATTCATGACAATGCCCTCCGGCACTAGATGATTAAGGTTATTCACGGGATAACGGCGGCGAAGATGCCCGGCCTGCGCAGGCCGGGTATCGCAAGAAGGGTTACAGCTTGCGGAAACGGCTCTGTACGCCGAAGGTATCGGACGTCACGTAGCGCTCGACCTGACGCAGCTGCTGCTCGCCGCTGCCCAGCTCATACTCCAGCTGATCGAGCAGCTGGCGCGGCGTCTTCTGATGCTCGCCTTCGAAGCGGCTGGCCGGCGCCTCGTCCAACACGAACACCAGCGCGATATAGGCCACCAGCGTGAAGAAGAACAGCCCAAAGAACAGCGACAGCACCACCATCACGCGGATCAGGCGCACCGGCACGTCGAAATAGTGGGCCAAACCGGCGCAGACGCCTTTCACCATGCCTTCTTCAGGTACGCGATAAAGCTTTTTACTGCCCAGCGTATTACTCATCAGGACTGTCTCCAGTTCGGGTGTTCCGCATCAAGGATCTCTTCCAGCGCCTGAATGCGTTCACGCATGCGTTTGGCGTCTTCCGCCAGCTGCGCCAGGCGCTGCATTTCTTGCTGACTCAGCTGGATGCCGGTCTGCTGCCGATTGCTGTAATGCAGCCAAAGCCAAATCGGCGCGACAAACAGCACGAAAATTGTCAGCGGAATGGCAAGTAATAAAGCACTCATTGTTATTCCTTCTTATCGGGTCCTGGATAGGCGGCCACCTCCGGCGTGTGGCCGCGGTTCGCCTTACTCTGAGCGGTTCATTTTAGCTTTCAGCGCCGCCAGTTGCTCACTGATGGCGTCGTCGGCTTTCAGCTCGGCAAACTCTTGGTCCAGCGACTTCTTTTTACCGATGCTGATGCTTTCCGCTTCGGCTTCCATGTGGTCGATGCGGCGCTCGAACTGTTCGAAACGCGCCATCGCCTCATCCAGCTTGCCGCTGTCGAGCTGACGGCGCACTTCACGGGAAGAAGACGCGGCCTGATGACGCAGCGCCAGCGCCTGCTGCCGCGCGCGGGTTTCGGTCAGCTTGTTTTCCAGCTCGCCGATTTCGCTCTTCATGCGCGCCAGCGTTTCTTCTACGGTCGCCACTTCCTGCGTCAACGTGGCGATCAGATCGGCTACCTTTTGTTTTTCGATCAGCGCCGCGCGGGCCAAGTCTTCTTTATCCTTACGCAGCGCCAGTTCGGCTTTTTCCTGCCAGTCGCTTACCTGGCTTTCACCCTGCTCGATGCGGCGCAGCAGCTGTTTCTTTTCCGCCAGCGCTCGCGCCGACGTAGAGCGGACTTCAACCAGCGTGTCTTCCATCTCTTGGATCATTAACCGCACCAGCTTCTGCGGATCTTCCGCCTTGTCCAGCAGGGTGTTGATGTTGGCGTTCACGATGTCGGCAAAACGAGAAAAAATACCCATAATTCACTTCCTCTTGGTTCTGATGGCGTCTGAAGCGCCGCGTTAAGTCGTACAGCTTGCCCAAAGATATAATCAAAACCCGTGCCAACTTTTATATCATTGAAAAACAACAATTCTTTATTTTTGACTCTCCGAGCGCTTGCTGTAGAGTGATTATTTTCACCAAACATTGGCGAATTTCATCATGAACGAACAGCCAGAGAATTTGTTGGGCGAAGCAAACGCCTTCGTCGACGTATTGGAGCAAGTCTCCCAGGTGGCAAAGCTGAACAAACCGGTGCTGGTGATCGGCGAGCGCGGCACCGGCAAGGAGCTGATCGCCCACCGCCTGCACTACCTCTCCAACCGTTGGCAAGGGCCGTTCATCTCGCTCAACTGCGCGGCGCTGAATGAAAATCTGCTGGACTCCGAGCTGTTCGGCCACGAGGCCGGCGCCTTTACCGGCGCGCAGAAACGTCATCTGGGCCGCTTCGAGCGCGCCGACGGCGGCACGCTGTTCCTCGATGAGCTGGCGACCGCGCCGATGCTGGTGCAGGAGAAATTGCTGCGGGTGATCGAATACGGTCAGCTGGAACGCGTAGGCGGCAGCCAGCCGCTGCGGGTGGATGTGCGGTTGGTGTGCGCCACCAACGACGATCTGCCGGCGCTGGCGGCGGCGGGCAAGTTTCGCGCCGATCTGCTGGATCGGCTGGCGTTCGACGTGGTGCAGCTGCCGCCGCTGCGCCAACGCCGGCCCGATATCATGTTGCTGGCCGAGCACTTCGCCATCCAAATGTGCCGCGAGCTAGGGCTGCCGCTGTTTCCCGGCTTTACCGAACGCGCCAGGCAGACGTTGCTCGAATATGGCTGGCCGGGCAACGTGCGCGAACTGAAAAACGTGGTGGAACGTTCGGTCTATCGTCACGGCGACAGCGACAGCCCGCTGGATGAGATCGTCATCAACCCGTTTGCGCCGCGCGAGGCCACGCCGGTCGCGCCCATTCCTGAAGACGCCGCCGCGTTGCCGCCGCTGCCGTTGGATTTGAAACACTGGCAGCTCGAGCAGGAGAAGTCGCTTCTCGAAGCGGCGCTGCAGCAAGGCCGGTTCAATCAGCGCAAGGCGGCGCAGCTGCTGGGGCTCACCTACCATCAGCTACGCGGCATGCTGAAAAAACATGCGTTGCTGCAAAACGGCGAAGCGGACGAGGAATAGCGGGCAAAAAAAAAGCCAGCACCCGAGCTGGCTTAAAAAACACTGGAAGCAATGTGAGCAATGTCGTGCCTTCCACATCAGAGCCGCAAACCGCGGCCTTCCGTGAACTGCCAGGCGATGATAATAGTTATCAGTATCGTCTGTAAAGCACTTTGTTGAGAATTTTTCTCATTACCACACGAAGATTGCGCAATTACCACTCAGGGAACGGGTCCGCCATATCCAGCCAATAGTCCACGCCGGCGGCCATTTCATCGTCGCTCAGCAGGCAGTCATCCAGCAAACGCACGATCGCCGCCTGTTGCAAGTGCTGGCCGATAAACACCAACTCCTGGCGCATGTCGCCGAACGGCTCCACCCATTTCTCCTGAATATGCGCCCGCGTTTCCGGATCCTGCGGCCAATTATCTTGCGGGATAGCGCGCCAAAAGGTGCCCGCCAGGCCGTAATGGGCGATGCCGCCGGCCTGGCTCCACTGCCCGGCCTGCCGCGGACGCGTCGCCAGCCAGAAGAAGCCTTTCGAACGCAGCAGCTTGCCGCCTCCCCAGTCGCCGTTGATCACACGGTAGAACTTGTCCGGCGCAAACGGCCGCCGCGCTTGATAGACAAAGCTGCTGATGCCATAGCTTTCCGTTTCCGGCACGTGTTCGCCGCGCAGCTCTTTCAGCCAGCCGGGCGCCTGCTGCGCCTTTTCAAAGCTGAAGCTGCCGGTATTCAGCACCGCCTCCAGCGGCAGTTTGCCCGGCGCGATCGGCACAATGCGGGCGTCGGGATTCAGGCTGGCCAGCAGCGCCATCACTTCGCCCTGCTGCGTTGGGGTCAACAGATCGGTCTTGCTGACCAGGATCACGTCGCAAAATTCAATTTGCTCAATCAACAGGTCCGCCACGCTGCGCAGATCGTCCTCGCCCAGGCTTTGGCCGGCCTCCTGCAGGCTTTGCGCCTGTTGGTATTGCTGAATGAAATTCACCCCGTCGACCACCGTCACCAGCGTATCCAGCCGGGCGAATTGGGACAGGCTTTCGCCCGTTTCATCCTCAAAGGTAAAGGTTTCCGCCACCGGCAGCGGCTCCGAGATGCCGCTCGATTCGATCAACAGGTAATCGAAACGCCCCTCCTGCGCCAGTTCGCGCACCGACACCAGCAGATCTTCACGCAGCGTGCAGCAGATGCACCCGTTGCTCATCTCCACCAGCTTCTCTTCCTGGCGATCGAGATGCACTTCATTCTCTACCAGCGCGGCGTCAATGTTCACTTCGCTCATGTCGTTGACAATCACCGCCACGCGCATGCCCTGCCGGTTGTTCAGGATATGGTTCAGCACCGTGGTCTTGCCGGCGCCGAGAAAGCCGGAAAGCACGGTCACGGGAAGTTGTTTCATGGAAACCTCATTAAAATTCATTGCGTAATGCCTGATAACCGCGCACCAGTTCGACGTTGGTGGCGGCCACTTCTTCCGAAAACTGCAGCGCGCCGCGATCGACCTGACGATAACGCGACAAATCGCTGTCCGGCCCCACGCGCTCGGTCGAGGGGATATAGCGGTTTTCCGGCAGCGTCACGCCGTCCACCACCGCGTTGTAGCGCACCACGCAGCCGGACTGAACGTGGCAGTTGAACAGCACGCTGTTGAAACCGATAAACACCCGATCGTCGATGCGACACGGGCCGTGCACGATGGCGCGGTGGGCGATCGAGCTGTAACGGCCGATGGTGACCGCCGCCCCGCTCTTGGAATGGATCACCACGCCGTCCTGAATATTGGAGTGCGAGCCGATGACGATCGGCTCCATGTCGCCGGTTGCGTTCAACTCGTCGGCGCGGATCACCGCATACGGGCCGACGTAGACGAAATCTTCGACGATCACCCGGCCGCAAATAATGGCGGTGGGATCGATGTAGGCCAGCGGCGAAACCTGCGGCAGATGGCCGCTGGGATTTTTACGCAGCATGGTGTTCTCCCCGCCAGCTCAGCTCCGCCACCGCATTGTGGGCATGCAAACTCTCCTGATGCTCGACGCGCAGCGAGAAGGCGCGGTAGTCGCACTGGCTGCGCAGCATGCGATACAGACGCCGCGCCGCGTCCTCGCAAAACATCAGGTTCTGACCGTTGGCCAGCGCGAAGGCCTGCTCGTCGCGGCGTTTCACCAGCGTTTGCACCGGCGTGCCCAATGCGTGTTCGATGCGGTCAATCAGTTTCACCGGTTCGAACGCCCTTTCATTCTCGGGCGTTACGGTGATCCAGGCCCAGCTGCGCTGGCTGTGGGGGGTGGCCGGCATCCCTTGCTCCAGCAGCCACTCGCTCACCTGCCGCTGGCTGACGCGCTCCGCCGCCTGTTCAAAATCAAACTGAAACTGTTGCTGCGCCAGCTGGCGGCTGAGCGCCGCCGAACTCGGGCAGGTGGAGGAGTAAGGCACGCCGACGGTCAGCGCCAGCGTCAGCGTGCCTGCCAGGGTGGCCTCGATGCGCAGCGGATAAGCTTTCCAGCCGCGCTGCGGCGACAGCAGCGCCGGGCGTGACAGCAACAGCTCGCCGCTGAGCGTCAGGCTGGCGCGATCGCTGTGTTCCGGCTGCGAATCCAGAAAAGCCTGCAGCGTCCGACCGATGCGCTGCGGCGTCAGCTCTCCCTGCGTCAATTCGTCCAGCGCCAGATACAGCCGCGACATGTGAATACCGCGTTCCCCCGTCGCCTCGGCGCGCAGGTTGATACCGGCGTCGACCTTCGCCATCAATGGCTTGCCGGCCAGCTCCAGCGGCAGCGCGATCCCTTGCATCCCGACCCAATCGAGCCCGACATCACTCATTTCGCCGCGCCCTGCCTGAGCGTCCGGCAGCGAACGGCGTGGTGGAAGTGCAACTTCGTTCATACATCCCCTTGCGTTGTTGTGACTTTGCCGGGGAACGGTAACATGTTTTTGTTATATTATAACATAACATAAAAAACTTTTTTCTTGCCGCTGAACGGCCTGATTAATCAAGTCGCAGAAAACTCAGCGATTTTGCTCAATGGATTGGGCTGCCGGTCAGAGTGCGATACACTAACGCTATTGCTGATTAACCCATGAGCCTCTATGCGTGGTTTACCCTTTTGGATACTGTCGTTGTGCCTGACGGGCTCTGCCCTGGCCGCGACAACACCGCCCGCGCCCGCCGCCGCGGCGCCGCTGCCGGACATTCGCCAGAGCGGCTTTGTCTATTGCGTCAGCGGCATACTGAATACCTTCAACCCGCAAATGGCCAGCAGCGGCCTGACGGTGGATACCCTGGCCGCCCAGCTGTACGATCGCCTGCTGGACGTCGATCCCTACACCTATCGCCTGATCCCCGAGCTGGCGCAAAGCTGGGAAGTGCTGGATAACGGCGCCACCTACCGCTTCCATTTGCGCAAGGACGTGCCGTTCCAGACCACCGCATGGTTCACGCCCACCCGCAAGATGAATGCCGACGACGTGGTGTTCAGCTTTGCCCGCGTATTCGATCAGAAACATCCGTATCACGACGTGAACGGCGGCGAATACCCCTATTTCGACAGCCTGCAGTTCGGCGATTCGGTGCAGAGCGTGAGAAAGCTCGACGACTACACGGTGGAAATTCGCCTGCAGTCGCCCGACGCCTCGTTCCTGTGGCACCTGGCGACTCATTATGCGCCGGTGTTGTCCGCCGAATACGCCGACGCGCTGACGCGCGAAGGCCATCAGGAGCTGATCGATCGCGAGCCGGTCGGCAGCGGCCCGTTCCTGCTCAACGAATACCGCTCGGGGCAATATATTCGCCTGGCGCGCAACGCCGCCTACTGGAAGGGCCTGCCGCGCATGCCGCAGGTGGTGATCGATCTGGGCGCCGGCGGCACCGGCCGCCTCTCCAAGCTGCTGACCGGCGAGTGCGACGTGCTGGCCTATCCAGCGGCCAGCCAGCTGTCTATCCTGCGCGACGATCCGCGCCTGCGCCTGACGCTGCGCCCGGGGATGAACATCGCCTACCTGGCGTTCAACACCCGCAAACCGCCGCTCGACAATCTCAACGTGCGCCAGGCGATCTCGCTGGCGATCAACAACCAGCGGTTGATGCAGTCGATCTATTACGGCACGGCGGAAACCGCCGCCTCGATCCTGCCGCGCGCCTCCTGGGCCTA
>NZ_JVEL01000327.1:0-30780 GCF_001076875.1 Serratia sp. 506_PEND | reverse complement strand
CCGACGCTGGTCAATCAGGGGCGGCTGGCGATCAACGGCTCGGTCACCTCGGCCGTCAGCGTGCAGAGCGGCGGCATCGTCGGCGGCAGCGGCACGGTCGGTTCGCTGACCGCCCGCCGCGGCGGCACCGTGGCGCCGGGCAACTCGATCGGCACCCTGAACGTGGCCGGCGACGTCAGCTTCGAGCCGGGTTCGCGCTATGCGGTGGAAGTGGGCCCGAACGGCCAGAACGATCGGATCCAGAGCAGCGGAGCGGCGACGATCGGCGGCGGTGAGGTGGCGGTCACGCTGGAGGACAGCAGCAACCTGCTGACGCAAAGCGAGGTGCGCAGCCTGCTGGGCCAGCAGTACACCATCCTGAGCGCGCAGCAGGGGGTCAGCGGACAGTTTGACGCGGTGGCGCCGAACTACCTGTTCCTCGGCACCGGGCTGAGCTACCAGCCGACCGGGGTAACGCTGAGCGTCGGGCGCAACGGCACAAGCTTCGCCAGCGTGGCGCAGACGCCGAACGAACGGGCGGTGGCGGCGGCGGCGGATGCGCTGGCGGCGGGCAACCCGGTGTACGAGAGCCTGCTCAACAGCGGCACGGCGGGCGAGGCGCGGCAGGCGTTCCGTCAGCTGTCGGGGCAAATCCATGCGGATATCGCGTCGGCGCTGGTGAACGACAGCCGCTACCTGCGTGAGGCGCTGAACGGGCGTCTGCGTCAGGCGGAAGGGCTGGCGAGCTCGTCGGCCATCAAGGCGGACGAGGACGGCGCCTGGGCGCAGTTGCTGGGAGCGTGGGACCATGCGTCGGGCGACGCCAACGCCACCGGCTATCAGGCCTCGACCTACGGGGTGCTGGTGGGGCTGGACTCGGCGGCGGCGGCCGACTGGCGGCTGGGGGTGGCGACCGGCTACACCCGCACCTCGCTGCACGGCGGATACGGGTCGAAGGCGGACAGCGATAACTACCACCTGGCGGCGTACGGCGACAAGCAGTTCGGGGCGCTGGCGCTGCGCGGCGGGGCGGGCTACACCTGGCACCGCATCGACACCAAGCGGTCGGTGAACTACGGGATGCAGTCGGACCGCGACACGGCGAAGTACAGCGCGCGCACCGAGCAGCTGTTCGCCGAAGCGGGCTACAGCGTGAAGGGCGAGTGGCTGAACCTGGAGCCGTTCGTCAACCTGGCGTACGTGAACTTTGAAAACAACGGCATTGCGGAAAGCGGCGGCGCAGCGGCGCTGCGCGGCGACAAGCAGCACACCGACGCGACGGTGTCGACGCTGGGACTGCGCGCGGACACTGAGTGGCAGGTGAGCCCGGGCACGACGGTGGCGCTGCGCAGCGAGCTGGGGTGGCAACACCAGTACGGCGGGCTGGAGCGTGGCACCGGGCTGCGGTTCAACGGCGGCAACGCGCCGTTCGTGGTGGACAGCGTGCCGGTGTCGCGCGACGGGATGGTGCTGAAGGCGGGGGCGGAAGTGGCGGTGAACGAGAACGCCTCGCTGTCGCTGGGCTACGGCGGGCTGCTGTCGCAGAACCACCAGGACAACAGCGTCAACGCCGGTTTCACCTGGCGCTTCTAAGCCAAGCGGTCATTACAGGGTCAACGGAGCCGGCATGCCGGCTCCGTTTTTATTTGCGGCTGCGGGGTGAGTCCGTATGATGGCGCGGCACCAGGGCAATAAAAAACCGGGACCCTGACGGATCCCGGCTTAAAAGTGGGTAAAACAGATTAGCGCTAAAGGCTCAAGCCCCGTTTTGCTTATGCAGTCCAAGCGATGTGAGCATCGTCTCAGTAGCGGCAACGGAACAAATTTTCCCTGGTGTTACTATGGTTATTATTAAAAATCGTGCTGGTGTTATTTTTTATAGTGTATTGCTGTATGTCTCTTTTGATACCATGTTTGACGATACAACATGGTATGTCAAGCAACGTTTTTAACGCATAATTGCATGGGATGCTAGTTTTAGGTGTGGCTTTTTCAGCAGAAATAATCAAAACGACTGATAAATCAGTAAAAAAAATCGAAGGAACAAATGGATAACAATCATCAAAAATTCGATTCACAGTCGATTGCCAATCGGGTCAGGGAGCTGTTTTTACATTACGGGATTGGAAAACGTCAGCATGCCCGCGAACTCAGCCGCATCTTGGATCTGAGTTTTTCACATGCGCACCGCAAATTGAAAGGGCAAAGCCCCTGGACGCTGGAACAGATCAACAGCGTCGCGGCCGCGTTGGGAGAAACGCCGGCGGCGATCGCCGATTTGAGCGCCGAACATGAGACGACCGAGCCAAACATGGCGCGTGATGCCATCTTTTTCGTGGCGGGGGTGGCGATGCCCTGCGTCGGGCATATTGGCGACGAACTTCCTGCCGGGCGGCCGGCGGAATTTGTGGCGCTGCGCGTGGAGGGGCAATGGCATATCTATCGCGCCGATGAGGCGCCGGCAGGCCCGCGTTACGGCGTCGAACTGATAGAAATTCGGCCCGGTTACGGCGATGACGAGCGGTTGAGCATCGCGGTATTGGACGATTCGCATCAGGCGGCCGATGAGCTGGCCAAGTACCTCGGCGGCTGCGGTTTCAACGCAGTGGCGTTTTACGATGTCGACAGCTTCTGCCAAGCGCTGCAGCAAAGCCTGTTCGACGGTTACGTGGTGGACTGGCTGATCGGTGAGGAAACGGCGGATCGCTGTATCGCCACCATCCGCGCCTCCGACAACCCGGACGCGCCGGTACTGGTGCTGACCGGCGAACTGGGCACCGACCGACGCGAGTCGGAGATCGCTCAGGCGATGCGCGAGTACGATGTGCTCGGTCCTTATGAAAAACCGGTGCGGCTCCATGTGATCGAAGCCGCACTGCAACGCTGTTTTAATCTTTAGCGGGGAACACCTCGGCCAGCGCGCTCGACAGCGCATCCAGCCGAACCGGTTTCATCAGGTAGTTATCGAACAGGGCGCGCTGATCCGCCGTCAGCTGCTCCGGCGTATAGGCGCTGATGCCGATGATTGGCACATGGCGGTTGGGGCCGCGACGATTGCGCAGCTGCCTGGCCAGGGCGGCGCCGTCGATGCCCGGCATCTGCAGATCCAGCAACAGCGCGTCGTAAGGGCGTCTGAGCAGTTTCTGCAACGCGCGCTCCGGCGAGTCGCACAGTTCGTGCTGGTAGCCCAGCTTGTCCAGCAGCGCCGCAAAGGCGTCACCCACCGACTTGTTGTCATCCACCACCAGCACCTGCTGCGGCTTTTGCTGCAGGGGGGCATTGGCGGCGGCGGGCTCGTCGGCGCGCTCTTCTTCACTGATCTGCACCGGAATGCTGACGATAAAGGTGCTGCCTTTCTTGATTTCGCTGTATACCGTGATGGTGCCGTTGAGCAGCGTCACCAGGCCGTGCACGATCGCCAGCCCCATCCCCACGCCGGCATACTGTTTGGTATGCGACTGATCCAACTGGGTAAAGGGTTTGAATATCTGATCGAGCTGGTCTTTTTCAATACCGATGCCGGTGTCGGTCACTTCGATGATCAACGAATTGCCGCCCGGCTGGCGGCGCAGGCAGCTGTGCAGCGTAATGCTGCCGCTTTCGGTGTATTTGTAGGCGTTGGTCAGCAGGTTGACGATAATCTGCCGGATGCGCAGCGGATCGGAGTGCACCAACAGGTGGCTGCACTCCACTTCGCAGCTCAGTTTGACCTGCTCTTTGCGGGTCAGGGTGGCGATTTCGTTGGCGGTTTCCGCGATCAGCTTCTGCGCGTCGAACGGCACGATGCGCAATTCCATCATGCCGCTGTCGAGGTGCGCGTAGTCGGTCAGATCCTTCATCTGGCTTTCGATTTGCTGCGCGGCGGTCTCCAGCCGCTGGAAAGTGTCCGCATGCTCCGCCGACACTCGGGTGTTCACCAGCACGTCGATGGCCGACATCACGCTCTGCAATGAGGTGCGCAGCTCGTGGCCGATGGCGCCGAGGAAGGCGTTTTTGGTGCGCGTCGCTTTCTCCGCCTCAATGGCTTTGGCCTGCTGGCGAATGGTCAGCCGCTGCTGGCGGAACACGATCAGGGTGATGGCGATCAGCGCGATCACCGAGAACATGACGATCACCAGCCCATAGAAAATAATGTGCCGTTTCTCGATGTAATCCTCATAGGCTGCGGTGCGCTGCTTCACCTCGGCGTGGTCGGTCAGGTTGGCCATTTCGATGGCGTAAGGCTTGATGGCCTTCATGGCCGCGAAAACCTGGCTGAAGTCGATTTTCGGGTTATCCAGCAGTTTATCGATGCGATCCATCTGCAGGCGCATCTGCTTGACCACTTCCGGGTAGCCCGGCTCGGCGTACAGCGGTTGCGTGGATTCGGAGACGGTTTCCAGCACGTAAAAGCGCGAATAGAGGATTTCGAACCGCAGCCGCAGATTGTCGCTGTCCACCTGCGCGGCATGGCTTTGCTGCTCGACCAGCGTGTCGAACTCCGCCAGCTTGATGGAGAACTTGGCGATAGACCAGGAGTAATTCTCCTGCGTGCCGGCGATGGCATACAGCCCTTTT
This sequence comes from Serratia sp. 506_PEND, assembly GCF_001076875.1. Lineage (NCBI taxonomy): Bacteria > Pseudomonadati > Pseudomonadota > Gammaproteobacteria > Enterobacterales > Yersiniaceae > Serratia > Serratia sp. 506_PEND. The sequence continues at coordinate 26,244 of NZ_JVEL01000327.1, read as the reverse complement.
TTCGACAGGGTGGCGCTGTAGTAATAGAGCGTGACGGTCGAAGCCACTAAAAACAGCGCGGCAAAGATGGCCGGGATCGCCAGCCTGCTGCCGTTCTTAAAGGTCGTCAGCTTCATTTGATCACGATCCTGTCGACTTGCCAGATAAAGCGTGAATTGTACAACGGCGAGTTCAGTTCAGGCCCGGCGGCGTCGCGTGGGTAAACCAGGAACAGCGGGCCGAAGTTTCTGAGCTTCAGCATTTCCCCGTCCATCCTGTAGGCCAGGATCATGTTGTATTTCTTGACGTCGGACAGCGGCACGTCGATGTAATAATCGTTCAGCGCGTAGAAAGTCAGCGTCTCGCCCTTGGCGCCGACGCGCTCCAGGATATCGGCCACCGAAATCCCTTCAAATTTTCTCTGCGGCGTCCAGGAAGTGGAGGTGGTGATGCTGCGCACCGGCATCGCCAACAGCTGCTTATCGGTGAACAGATAGCTTTTTTTGACCGGGTCGGTCACGTTGTCGATCTTGCCCGCCACTTCCAGGGTAAAGCTGAGCGCGCTGCTCTGGGCGATAATCAGGGCCACGCAGGCCATCGCAAGGGTTTTGCATAGTTTGAACAGCATCGGTGTTCTCCAGAGGCGCGGGGAGGTTGTATCAGTCCCGCTAATTTATCAGGCAGAATAATGGCAGAAAAAGCAGGCGGGTGCGAAGGGAATAGTAAACCGCACAAAAAGAACAGTCCTGAGCCGGTCGGCCCGTGCGCGTAACCTTTCTCTTCCGTTTGTCAGCCGTTCCGATGCTCTTTCAACAGCTGTGCCAGCTGCGTCAGGCCTGCCGTTAGCTCGTCCGGCGAGGGGGAGCCCAGGCACAGGCGAATGCCCGTCGCACGTTCGTCGCGGGCCACCATCACGGTGTCCGGCGGCGTCACCTTTACGTTGGCCAATGCGGCGGCGGCGGCCACCGACTCGGCGGTTTCGCGCGGCATCGGCAGCCAGACATGATAAGCGTCGGGATGCGATACGCAGTCGTCGGCATCGAATATCGAGGTGGCCAGATGCACTCTTCGCTGAGCCTCATGGCGCAACGCTTGCGGTATCGTCTCGATTGCGCCGCTGGACAGCCACTCCTCCACCACAGCGCAAGACAGTGGCGAAGGCGCGAAAGGAATATCTTGCAAGGCTTCTTCCGCCGCAGTTTGCATGCCGGGCGGCAGAGTCAGCATGCCGATCCGCAACCCCGGGCCGAGCGTTTTCGACAGGCCATTGACATGGAACGCCCGCTCGGGCGCTAAAGCCGCGAGCGCAGGCGCCGCAGAGTGACCCAGCGCGTAGACGCCATCCTCGATGATCCAGACATTCGCCTGCCGGCATATCTCGACGATAGCCTGCCTGCGCTCGGCGCTCATGGTGGCGGTCGTCGGGTTATGCAGCGTCGGTGTCAGATAGACCGCGGTATGGCCGGAGGAGACTCGCTCGAGCGCGCTCGCCAGCGCCTGCGGCACCATGCCTTGCGCATCGATCTCCACGCCGATCAGGCGATGGCCTTTACGCCGGGCCAGCGCGATCGCGCCGGGGTAGGTGAGTCTCTCCGTCAGTATCGTGCCGCGTGGCCCGCAGGCCAGGTCAAACGCCAGCGAAATCGCCTGACGGGCATTGCTGGTCAGCGCCAGGTGCGACGGATCGATCGTGACGCCGGCGTTTTCCAGCCAGCGGGCCAACAAACGCCGGTGCTCCAGATGCCCGGTCGGTGGGGAATAGAAGTTCAGATGGTCCGCATCCATTTTCCGCGCAATGCCGGCCAGCGTGCGCGCCAGCAAACGATCGGTAAGCATCGCCGGCGGCGCATTGGCTGAAAGATCGATTTCGCGTTTTTCACGGGCGCGGCGAATCGCCACGAACATCCCGCGGCCTTTCACGCTGCGAACCAGCCCGCGTCGTTCCAGGATGGCGTAGGCTTTGGTCACCGTGCCCAGACCGATCGCCAATTGCCAGGCGAGGGGACGGTGAGCCGGCAAACGATCGCCCCCTTGCAGCTTGCCCTCGATAATGTCGTCAGCCAACGCCAGCACCAGCCGTTCGACGGTAGTGGCTTCTACGTTGGCCAGGCGGGGTTGCCAGGGGGATTGAAGCCGCATGGTCGCTCTCCGGAGAAAGAATATAGTGTCACGTGACACTATTTAAATAGGCGAAAAGTGTAACACATACTATGTTGGTGAGGAGTCCCGGCGTTTTCAACAACGGCTCGGCCGTAAGGCGGGTCAGCGGAGTTTTTCCATGATGGTCAGTCAGCTTGCGTTGGTTTACGGCGCCTATCTCCTCGCAACCGCCAGCCCCGGCCCCAGCAACATGGCGATCATGGGCGTGGCGATGCGTGACGGCCGCAGGCCCGCATTGGTGCTGGCCGCTGGCGTGATGACCGGATCGCTGTGCTGGGCGATGTTGGCCGCGACCGGCCTTTCCGCCGTGTTGGCCACGTATGCGCAGGCGCTGTGGACCATCAAGATCGTTGGCGGCGTGTATATGCTGTATCTGGCGCTGCGCGCCGGAAAGTCCGCGTTACGCACGTCCGCCGCGACGTCGGGCATGGCCGCGGGGCGCGATGCGCGGCCTTATCGGGCGCTTTATCGGCAGGGCGTGCTGATGCATCTCGGCAATCCCAAGGCCATCATGTCCTGGATGGCGATCATGTCGCTGGGATTGCGGCAAGGCGCGCCTGAGCAGGTTTTACCGGCAATTATTGGCGGTTGCGCGCTGCTCGGCGTGACGATTTTCGGGGGGTATGCCCTGCTGTTCTCAACGGCGCCGATGATCGCGTTTTACACCCGGGTGAGGCGCTGGATTGAAGGAACGCTTGCGCTGCTGTTCGCTTTGGCGGGCCTGGAGCTGTTGATATCGCGGGGGTAATGAACGCCCGGCGTTAACCTGAGGAGATAAGCGATGGTTTTTGGCATGCAGATGGTGGATGTCTTTGGCGCCGGGCCGCTCGCCGGCAATCCGTTGGCGGTGATCACGGGCGCCGAAGCGTTGTCGACGGAGGACATGCAGCGTTTGACGCGTTGGTTCAACCTGTCGGAGACGGCCTTTTTGCTGCCGCCGACGCACCCCCAGGCGGATTACCGGGTGCGGATATTCACGCTGGATCGTGAAATGCCGTTTGCCGGGCACCCGACGCTCGGCAGTTGTCATGCCTGGCTTACTGCGGAGGGTATGCCGCGCAATGAGACGGAGATCATCCAGGAGTGCGGGGCGGGCTTGGTGAGCATTCGCCGCGAGGCCGGACGGCTGTGTTTTGCCGCGCCGCCGTTGATTCGCTCCGGGGCGCCTTCAGAAGCGGCGTTGGCCGACGCGCTGCGGTTTTTGGGGATCGCGCCTGAGGAGGCGCTCGATGCCGCCTGGATCGATAACGGTCCGGGGTGGTTGGGGATCCGGCTGGCCAGCGCCGAGCGTGTGCTTTCCCTGACGCCGGCGAGAAGCTGGTCGCGCAGGGTCGACATTGGCGTCGTCGGCCCACATGCCGATGGTGACGCAGCCTTCGAAGTTCGCGCCTTTTTGAGCGATCATCTTGGCGCTATCGTTGAAGATCCGGTCACCGGCAGCCTCAATGCCTCCCTGGCCCAGTGGTTGTTCGCAACCGGCGTGGTCAGCGGCGGCTATATCGCCGCTCAGGGGCGCTGCCGTGGGCGCAACGGACGCGTGCATGTCACCCGCGACGCGAGCGGCCGGATTTGGGTGGGCGGCGATACGCGCACGCAGGTCGAAGGGCGGCTGCAAGGGATTGGCGCGGCGTAGAACGCGCCGCCGCACCGCGTGCGGCTGAGCTGAATATCGATTTTCATCCGACAAGGAGTGAGCAGTATGTCTGCAACGGCCATCGATACCTTGAAAATGCTGGTGCGTTACAAAGCCTGGGCGAACGCCTTGACCTTTGACTGTGTGGCGGCCTTGCCGGAAGGCGAAGCGCTGCGGCCGCGCCCGACCCGTTTCGGCAATATGGTGCATACCTTGAATCATGTGTATGTGGTGGACGATATCTTCAGGCACCATCTGCAAGGCCGCAAGCATGGCTACCTCGCGCGCAACACCGAGCAAACGCCTGCGCTTGACGACTTGCGGTGCGCGGTGGAGGAAATGGACCGCTGGTATATCGAACAGGTGGACAACTGGTCACCCGAGACGCTGGCGCAGGTGGTGCATTTCGAGTTCGTCGGCGGGGGGGAAGGCCGCATGACGCGCCAGGAAATCGTGCTGCATGTCGTCAACCACGCTACCTATCATCGCGGTTTTGTCGGCGATATGCTCTATCAGGTGCCCTTTGCTTCACCGGCGAACGATTTGCCGGTGTTTCTTCGCGATCATTACCGCCGGGCGCCGTGAGGCGAGCGAGATAAATAAAAAAAGCCAGACGCTTTCGCGCCTGGCCTGTTACGCGCCGGAACCCGGCGAGGTTGCGCCTCAGCGCATGGTGACGAACTCTTCCGCCGCGGTCGGGTGGATCGCCACGGTGTTGTCGAAGTCCTTCTTGGTGGCGCCCATCTTCACCGCCACCGCGAAGCCCTGCAGGATTTCATCCATGCCGAAGCCGATGCCGTGCAGGCCGACGATCTTCTCTTCTTTACCTGCGCACACCAGCTTCATGCGGCACGGCTGACGGTGCTGCGTCACGGCGCTGTACATGGCGGTGAAGGAGGATTTGTACACCTTCACGTTGTCCGCGCCGAATTTCTCGATGGCTTCCGGCTCGGTCAGACCGACGGTGCCGATCGGCGGGTGGCTGAACACCACGGTGGCGATGTTGCTGTAATCCAGGTGTTCGTCCGGCTTGTTGTTGAACAGGCGCTCGGACAGACGGCGGCCGGCGGCCACGGCGACCGGGGTCAGCTCTACCGCGCCGGTGTTGTCGCCCACCGCATAGATGCCTTTGACGTTGGTGTTCTGGAACTTATCGACGTCGATGTAGCCTTGTTCGTTGGTTTTCACCCCGGTGACGCCGAGGTTCAGGTTGTCGGTCGCGGGTTCGCGGCCGATGGCCCAAATCAGGCAGTCGACGGTGAATGCCTTGCCGTTTTCCAGCTGCAGCGTCAGGCTGCCGTCGGCGTTCTTGACGATCGCTTTCGGCACCGATTCGGTGTGCAGGCTTGGTCCTTCGGTGTTCATCACTTCCACCAGGGTTTCGACGATCATCGGATCGAAGGTGCGCAGCGGCGCGTGCTTGCGCACGAACAGATGCGTTTCCGCGCCCAGCGCGTTCAGCACGCCGGCGATCTCTACGGCGATATAGCCGGCGCCGACGACGGCGACGCGTTTCGGCATGGCGTCCAGCTCAAAGAAGCCGTCGGAGTCGATGCCGTATTCCGCGCCCGGAATAGCCGGATGGCTCGGGCGGCCGCCGGTGGCGATCAGGATGTGGTCGGCGGTGATGGTTTCGCCATTCACTTCCACGGTGTGCGCATCCACGAAGCGCGCGAAGCCTTTGATCACGTCGACCTTGTTCTTGCCCAGCACGTTGTCGTAGGAATTGTGGATGCGGTCGATATAGGCGGTGCGGTTGGCGACCAGCTTTTTCCAGTCGAAGGCGTTGACGGTGGTGTCGAAGCCGTAGTCCGGGCCGTACTGATGGATGGCCTCGGCGATCTGCGCCGCGTGCCACATGACTTTTTTCGGTACACAACCCACGTTTACACAGGTGCCGCCCAGCTCTTTGGCTTCAATCAGCGCACACTTTTGGCCGTACATGGCTGCCCGGTTGATCGATGCGATACCGCCGCTGCCGCCGCCAATTGCTAGATAATCGTAATGTTTCGTCATCTGGGATTTCCATGAGTTGTGAATTTGAAGAGGGTAAGAGTTTAACGCCTGACCGGGGTTTGTCGCAAAGATTGCGTCGATGGCTGCGATAGGTGGACGCAGGGCGCGGCAAACCGCGCCCTGATGGGGATTATTCCGGTACCACCCAGTTCACCAGATGGTGACCGATGCCCGACGGCACCAGCACCTTGTGCAGCCACGGCAGCACGTTCTTCATCTGCTGTTCCAGCTTCCACGGCGGGTTGATGACGATCATGCCGGAGGCGGTCATGCCGCGCTGATCGCTGTCGGGTTTCACCGCCAGCTCGATCTGCAGGATGCGGCGAATGCCGGTGGCTTCCAGATCGCGCAGCATGCGTTTGATCTGTTGGCGCATCACCACCGGGTACCACAGCGCGTAGGTGCCGGTGGCGAAGCGCTTGTAGCCTTCCTGAATGCCTTTGACCACGTCCTGGTAATCGGTCTTCATTTCATACGGCGGGTCCATCAGGATCAGGCCGCGGCGCGACAGTGGCGGCAGCTGGGATTTCAGCTGCTGATAGCCGTCGGCGCGCTGCACTTTGGCGCGCTCGTCTTTCTGGAACTCGCTGCGCAGCAGCGGGTAGTCGCTCGGGTGCAGCTCGGTCAGGTGGATTTTGTCCTGCGGGCGCAGCAGCTGGCGGGCGATCAGCGGCGAGCCGGGGTAGTAGCGCAGCGTGCCGGAACGGTTGAAGTTGTGCACCACGCTCATGTAGGCCGCCAGCTCTTCCGGCAGATCGTCGCGTTGCCACAGCAAGCCGATGCCTTCCAGGTATTCGCCGGTGCGCTCGGCGTGTTCGCCGCTGAGCTGATAACGGCCCGCGCCCGAGTGGGTATCCAGATACAGGAACGGCTTCTCTTTTTCCTTCAGCGACTCGATGATCAGGCTCTGAACGGTGTGCTTGAGCACGTCGGCGTGGTTGCCGGCGTGGAAACTGTGGCGATAACTTAACATGACGGGTGGCGGTTCCTTGTGCTCCGCAGACGGAGCATTCAATGCAATAAGGCTTATAATCTGCACAGTATAAACTGTCTGGCCGGGAAAAACCGGACTCCGTTGCCGCAGACGTTAACAGAAAGGGACAGGACGATGAGCAAACAGGCGATTTTGGCGAATTACCCCGACGCGGCGCGCTGGGCGTTCGGCGACGGCCCGGCGTTAGCCGACGAACTGCTGGGATTGGTGCTGAGCGGGGATAAAACCGCCACCTGCAGTTCCTATGCGAGCTATCGTCGGGAACAAACCCCGCGGATCGGCGATTACAGCATCGTTCTCGATGGCCGCGGCGAACCGGCCTGCGTGATCAGAACCCTGGCGCTGCGCCTGGTGCGCTACGATCGGGTGACCGCCGAGATGGCGGCCAAAGAGGGTGAAGGCGACAAAAGCCTGGCGTTTTGGCGCCAGGGGCATCAGGCGTTCTTCACCCGCGAGGGCACCTTTGCGCCGGACATGTGGCTGGTGTTCGAAGAGTTCGAATGGGTTGAAACGCTGTGAATCACAAGGAGAAAGGATGAGCTGCATTTTTTGCGACATCGTGGCGGGTAAGGCGCCGTGCCATAAAATCTGGGAAGACGACGACCATTTGGCGTTCCTGTCCATCTTTCCCAACACCGACGGCTTCAGCGTGGTGATCCCCAAGGCGCACCACCCGAGCTACGCCTTTGACCTGCCGGACGAGGTGCTGAGCGCGTTGATGCTGGCGACCAAGCGGGTGGCAAAGCAGCTGGATCGCGCGTTCGACGATGTCGGCCGCTGCGGCATGGTGTTTGAGGGCTACGGCGTCGACCACGTGCACGCCAAACTGATCCCGCTGCACGGCACCGCGTCGCTGGAACAGTGGCGGCCGATCGAATCGACCTCGCCGAAGTTTTTCGCGCGTTACGAAGGCTATATTTCCTCCCATGACGCCGCGCGTGCCGACGACGAGCAGCTGGCGGCGCTGGCTGCCCGCATCCGCCAAAGCGCCATTTAAGGCACGAACGATCAACGCCGGGCATTGATTTTCCTGCTGCCTGGCTCCATGTTAGAGATTCATACGCATTTTAAGGCTCGCCCGTGCGGCGGGCCCCAACGCTAATCAGGACTGCCCTATGACAAATCCGTTGCTGACCCCGTTTTCCCTGCCGCCTTTCTCGGCGATCCGCCCTGAAGATATCGTGCCAGCGGTGCAATCCGCGCTGGCGGACTGCCGCGCTGCGGTAGAGCGCGTGGTCGCGCAGCCGGGCCCGTTCACCTGGGACAATCTGTGTCAGCCGTTGGCGGAGTCGGACGATCGCCTGTCGCGCATCTGGTCGCCGATCGGGCACCTGAACTCGGTGAAAAACAGCCCGGAGCTGCGCGCCGCCTATGAGCAGGCGCTGCCGCTGCTGTCCGAGTACGGCACCTGGGTCGGCCAGCACGAAGGGCTGTACCAGGCCTACCGCAGCCTGAAAGAGGGCGCGGCGTTCGAGGCGCTGAGCGTGCCGCAGCGCAAGGCGGTGGACAACGCGCTGCGTGACTTCGAACTGTCGGGCATCGGCCTGTCGGCGGACAAACAGCAGCGCTACGGCGAGATCGTCGCGCGCCTGTCCGAACTGGGCTCCACCTACAGCAACAACGTGCTCGACGCCACCATGGGCTGGAGCAAACTGATCACCGACGAAGCCGAGCTGAGCGGCCTGCCGGAAAGCGCCCTGGCGCAGGCGCAGGCGATGGCGCAGGCCAAAGAGCAAGACGGCTGGCTGCTGACGCTGGACATGCCGAGCTACCTGCCGGTGCTGACCTACGCCGACAACCGCGCGTTGCGTGAAGAGATGTACCGCGCCTTCGCCACCCGCGCCTCTGACCAGGGGCCGAACGCCGGCAAATGGGACAACAGCGAAGTGATGGCGGAAACGCTGGCGCTGCGCCACGAGCTGGCTCAGCTGCTGGGCTTCGCCACCTACGCCGACAAGTCGCTGGCGACCAAAATGGCGGAAAGCCCGGAGCAGGTGATCGGCTTCCTGAGCGATCTGGCCAAACGCGCCCGCCCGCAGGCCGAGCAAGAGCTGGCGCAGCTGCGCGCCTTCGCCAAACAGCACTATGGCGTGGACGAGCTCGACGCCTGGGACATCACCTACTACGGCGAAAAACAGAAGCAGCACCTGTTCTCCATCAGCGACGAGCAGCTGCGCCCGTACTTCCCGGAGCAGCGGGTGGTGGAAGGGCTGTTCGAAGTGGTGAAACGCATTTACGGCATCACCGCCAAAGAGCGTAAAGACGTGGAAACCTGGCATCCGGACGTGCGCTTCTTCGATCTGTTCGACGCCGACGGCGAGCTGCGCGGCAGCTTTTACCTCGATCTGTACGCCCGCGAGAACAAACGCGGCGGCGCCTGGATGGACGACTGCGTCGGCAGCCTGCGCAAGGCCGACGGCACGCTGCAAAAACCGGTCGCTTACCTGACCTGCAACTTCAACCGTCCGCTGGGCGACCAGCCGGCGCTGTTCACCCATAACGAAGTGACCACGCTGTTCCACGAATTCGGCCACGGTCTGCATCACATGCTGACGCAGATCGATACCGCCGGCGTCTCCGGCATCAACGGGGTGCCGTGGGATGCGGTCGAACTGCCGAGCCAGTTTATGGAAAACTGGTGCTGGGAGCCGGAAGCGCTGGCGTTTATCTCGGGCCACTACCAGAGCGGCGAGCCGCTGCCGAAGGCCATGCTCGACAAGCTGCTGGCGGCCAAGAATTATCAGGCGGCGCTGTTCATTCTGCGCCAGCTGGAATTCGGACTGTTCGATTTCCGCATGCACTTCGAATACAGCCCGGAAAAAGGCGCGCAGATCCTGCCGACGCTGGCGGAAGTGAAGAAAATGGTGGCGGTGGTGCCTTCGCCGAGCTGGGGCCGCTTCCCGCACGCCTTCAGCCACATCTTCGCCGGCGGCTACGCGGCGGGTTACTACAGCTACCTGTGGGCGGAAGTGCTGTCGGCCGACGCCTACTCGCGCTTCGAAGAAGAGGGGATTTTCAACGCCGAAACCGGCAAATCCTTCCTCGACAACATCCTGTCGCGCGGCGGGTCGGAAGAGCCGATGGCGCTGTTCAAACGCTTCCGTGGCCGCGAGCCGCAGCTGGATGCTATGCTGCGCCATTACGGCATTAAAGGATAACCCGACACGTGAGCGTGTGTTTATTGTGTGAAGCAGGCGCCGATCCCGGCGCCTTGTCTGTTTTGGCGCAGCGCTGGCGGCTGGCGTCCGACGACGACGCGCCGATGGCGCTGGTATTGACCCCGCAGCGGCTGGAACTGCGCAAGCGCGACGAGCCGAAGCTGGGCGGGATCTACGTCGATTTCGTCTCCGGCGCCATGGCGCATCGGCGCCGCTTCGGCGGCGGCCGCGGCGAGGCGGTGGCCAAGGCGGTCGGCATCAAGGGCAGCTACCTGCCGGACGTGGTGGACGCCACCGCCGGGCTGGGGCGCGACGCCTTCGTGCTGGCGGCGCTGGGCTGCCGGGTGCGGATGCTGGAGCGCAATCCGGTGGTGGCGGCGTTGCTGGACGACGGTCTGCAGCGCGGCTATCAGGATGCGGAAATCGGCCCGTGGCTGCGCGAGCGTCTGACGCTGCTGCACGCCTCCAGCCTGACGGCGCTGGCGGATCTCAGCCCGCGCCCCGAGGTGGTGTATCTCGATCCGATGTTCCCGCACAAGCAGAAAAGCGCGTTGGTGAAGAAAGAAATGCGGGTGTTTCAATCGCTGGTGGGCAGCGACGATGACGCCGACGGCCTGCTGGAACCGGCGCGCCGTTTGGCGACCAAGCGCGTGGTGGTGAAACGCCCGGACTACGCGCCGCCGCTGGCCGACGTGCCGGCGCACGCCGCCACGCTGACCAAAAGCCACCGTTTCGATATCTACATGCCGCTGTAATGTCTGCCGGGCCCGCCGTGTCGGGCCCTCAGTTTTCCTCTCGCAAACTTTTCCCCACGCCGCCGCCCGGATGCACCGCCAGCAAGGCGCTCTTGTCGTAACCGCTGCGCGCCATCAGGCAGGCGCAGGCGGCGTCGAAGATCGCCAACACCAGCACGATCGAGGTAGTGGCCAGCATATTCAGCGGATCTATTTCCTGTTGCACCCCGGTGGCGATCGTCAGCTGCGCCGCCTGCGCGATGGCGGAGTGCGGGTTTTCCGTCACCGCGATCAGCGTCACCCCCTTGGTCTGCAGCGTCGGCAGCAGACGGGTCAGCTCGTCGGAATTGCCGCCGCGCGAGATCAGAATCAGCAGATCGTCCGCGCGCAGAAAGCCCAGATCGCCGTGCGCCGCGCCGGTGGCGTCGAGGTAGACCGCCGGTCGCTCCACGCAGGCCAGCATGTGGGCTATCTTGCGCGCCGCAATTCCCGAGGTGCCGACGCCGGTGACGGCGATTTTACCGCGGCAGCCGGCCAGCAGCCCCAGCAGCCGCTGCCAGGTGTGCGCGTCGAGGCGCTCGCCCAGCTGCGCCAGTTCCCGGCTGTAAGTTTGCCAGCCCTGTACGGCCTGCCGCCATTCCTGCTGCATCACGCCTCCTCCTGCATCAGCCGGCGGTATTTCATGTGGTCGTTGTACAGTTCGTGGAACACCCGGTATTTGCGGTCGTAGTAGCTTTTTATCTGGTTGGTCTGCGGCGTAACCGTCTTGCCGATGCGGCTCATGGCGCTCATCGCCTCCGGCAAGGTGTCGAATACGCCGGCCGCCACGGTGCCCATCATCGCGCCGCCCAGCAGCATTGCTTCGCTCTCCTCCGGCAGCAGCATGGCGCAGCCGGTGGCGTTGGCGTGCTCCTGCACGAAGATCGGGTTCTTGGTGCCGCCGCCGCTGGCCATGATGGTATCGATGCTGTAGCCGCTGTGGTTCATGGTTTCGATGATGTGGCGGGTGCCGAGCGCGATGGCCTGAATGGTGGCCAGGTAGTGCAGCGCCATGTCTTCCGGCGTGCGCGACAGCTTCAGCCCGGTCAGGATGCCGGTCAGCGTCGGGTTGGCGCGCGGCGAGCGGTTGCCGTGGAAGTACGGCAGCATATGAATGTCCTGCGTCAGGAAGGCGATGTTCTCCGGTTCGCCGGCCATGCGGCGCAGAATGGCGTTCAGCACCTCATAGATGGTCTGCCCCTGGGTTTTCGCCTGCGCCAGCAGCTCCTGATAGCACGGATGCGACTGGATGACGTGGTCGATCAGCGCGCCGGTGGCGGACTGGCCGCCTTCGTTCAGCCAGTATTCCGGCAGGATCGCCGAGTAATACGGCCCCCAGACGCCGCCGATAAAGCGGGCGGTGCGCGACATCGCCATATGGCCGGTGGAGGTGCCGCCGATCAGCGCGACGCGGCGATTGAAGTCGGCCACCTCGCCGGAGACGCCGGTGGCGCCCAGCGTGCCGAGGGTGCCGGCGTGCGCGTCGATGATCGATACGCTCACCGCCGTGCCGGCGATCAGTCCCATTTCAGCGGCGGCGCGCTGAGTCAGGCCGTGGCCCAGCGGCTCGCCCATCATTTTGACGTCGCTGCCGATCTTGGCCGCGTCGTGTTCCAGCACGTCTTCCAGCCCGATCTGCTGGAAGTAGCTCTTGTCCCAACGCTGTTCGTGGCCGAGATAGGTCCACTTGCATACCGTTGAACACAGCGAACGGGTGGCGTCCTGGGTGGCGCGCCAGGTGAGGAAGTCCGGCAGATCGAACAGGTAACCGGCGTTGGCCCAGGTGGTGGGCATGTGCTGTTTCAGCCACAGCAGTTTCGGCGTCTGCATCTCCGGCGAAATGATGCCGCCGACGAAGTCCAGCACCCGGTGTTTGGTGGCGTTGATGCGCTCGGCCTGGGCGATCGCCCGGTGATCCATCCACACGATGATGTTCTGCTCGGTGCGGCCGGAGGGGCTGACGGTCAGCGGTTTGCCTTCTTTATCCAACACCACCAGCGAACAGGTGGCGTCGAAGCCCAGCCCTTTGACCTGGATCGGGTTGATGTCGGCCTGGTTGACCGCGTCGCGCACCGCATTGCACACCGCCTGCCAGATGTTATCCGACGACTGCTCGACGAAATCCGCCTTCGGCCGGTACAGATCGATGGCCCGGCTGGCCTGGCCGACCATGCGCCCATTGAGATCGAATACGCCCGCGCGCGCGCTTCCGGTGCCCACATCTACGCCAATAAAATAGCTCGCCATTATCTGTTTTCTCCTAAGCTTTTCGATTCTGTAACGCGATAAACAGGATCAGCACGCCGCCCCACAGGGCCATGGTCAGGTAGCTGCTGACCCCCAGCAAATTGAGGCCGCTTTCCAACATTTGCAGCACGATCAGCGCCAGCACCAGCCCCAGAATGCGGCCGAAACCGCCGTCCGGGTTAATGCCGCCCAGCACCGAGGCCAGAATGGTCACCAGCAGATAAGATTCGCCGTAGCCGGCCTTGGCCGAGTTGAACTTGGCCATCATCAGCAGCGCGGCGCCCCAGCCGAGCAGCGCCGACAGGATATACACCGCGATCTGCACCCGCGCGGTGTTCACGCCGCTGAAGCGGGTGGCCTGCTCGTTGGAGCCGATCAGGTACAGGCTACGCCCCAGCGTGGTGTGCTCCAGCAGCAGCCACAGCCCGACCGCCACCAGCAGGAACAGGATCAGCGCCACCGGCACGCCGAGCACTGCGCCATTGCCGAGAAATTGAATCGCCGCCGGGAAGCCGGAGATCACCGCGCCGTTGGACAGCAGGATGTTCAGGCCGGTGATCAGCGTCATGGTGCCGAGCGAGGCGAGGATCGGCGAAACGCCGATCCAGGCCACCAGCGCGCCGTTCAGCGCGCCGATCGCCACCGCCACCAACAGGCCGGCCAACAGCGCCAGCGCCAGGAACAGCGGCTGGTCGGGATGGCTGACGATGATCGCCGCCATCACCAGCGAACAGGCGTTGGCGCCGGCGATGATCGACAGGTTGATGCCGCCGGTCAGCATGGTGATGCCCATGCCGAGCGCCAGCAGGCCGAGGATCGGCAGCTGCGAGGCGATCGACTGGAAGTTGCCGAGGCTGAAGAAGCGCGATCCGAGCAGCCCGGCGAACAGCAGCGCCACCGCGATGATGATCGCGCCCTGCAGGCGAATGATCCGATCGTTTGGGATCAACCGAGTTAACTGCGTCATGTCAGATCTCCTTGAGCAGCTTGCGTTTTTCGTTCCAGGCGGTGGTGCTGATGCTGATCAAAATGATCGCGCCGCTGAATACCTGGTGCCAATAGGCCGAGACGCTGAGCAGCGTCAGCCCGTTTTGCAGGAAGGCCAGCAGCACCACGCCGAGCAGGGTGCCGGTCAACGATCCGCGGCCGCCGCTCATGCTGGTGCCGCCCAGTACCACCGCCGCCAATACCGTCAGCTCGAAGCCGAGCAGCGAGTTGGGCGCCACCGACTGGGTGATCTGCGCCTGCACCACCGCCGCGACGCCGGCCAGAATGCCCATATAGCCATAGACGCAGAAGTGCAGCCGCAGCAGGTTCAACCCCAGGCGCGACGCCGCGTCGCGGTTGCCGCCCATGGCGTAGATCTGGCGCCCCAGCCGGGTGCGGTTCATCAGCACGCCGGTGACGACGATGGTCGCCAGCAGGCACAGCAGCGGCAGCGTCAGACCGTAGTCGTAGCCGTCGGCGCCCTGGAACGAGAACCAGTTGATGCCGTTCATGAACCAGTCCGGGAAACCGTACAGCCAGGTGCCGTTGGTGGCGTATACCAGCAGGCCGTAGAACAGGTTGAGGGTGGCGATGGTGATGATGATCGCCGGCACCTTGAGCCAATACACCAGGAAACCGTTCACCAACCCGAGCAGCAGGCCGACGCCGATCGCCAGGGCGAACGCCAGCGGGAAGCTGCCGCCGTGCTGGATCACCCAGCTGGCCATCACGTACTGGGCGATGGCGGTGATCGCCGGGAACGAAATATCGATGCCGCCGGCGATCAGCACCACGAACAGCCCGCAGGCCAGGATGCCGAGAATGGCGTAGCTGGTGGCGACATCGGTCAGGTTGCCGAGCGTCAGAAACTCATCGGTGCCGGCGCTCAGGCCGATCGCCAGCAGCAACACCAACAGGCCGAGATAAAACTCGTGTCGCCCGGCCAGGCGGGCCAATAATGACTTATCCATTCACCACCTCGGCGATCTGTTGTTCGGTACTCTGGTGCGGCGCGAATTCGGCGATCAGTTCGCCCTTGCGCATCACCATCACCCGATGGCTGTTGTAATAGGCTTCCGGGATCTCGTCGCAGATCATCAGCACCGCCATGCCCAGCTGCGCCAGATCGCGGGCGATCTGGTAGATCCCCTCTTTGTTGGCGATGTCCACGCCGACGGTGGGCGAGTCGAGGATCAGGATCTTCGGCTGGGTCGCCACCCATTTGGCGATGGCGATGCGCTGGGCGTTGCCGCCGGACAGGGTTTTCACCGGCAATGCGCTGTCGGACACCTTGATGTTCAGATCGCGGATCAGCCGGTTGACCAGCTCGGTCGCCCTGGCGTGATCCAGCAGCCCGAGTGAGGTATGCAGCCGATCGAAGACGGTGACGATGGTGTTGTCGTAGATCGATTGCTCCATGATCAATCCCTGCGTCAGGCGATCCTCCGACACATAGCCGATGCCGTGGCGCACCGCTTCGCGGTTGTTGTGCAGCTGCACCGCCCGGCCCTCGATGCGGATCTCGCCGCTGTCCGGCCGCGTCATGCCGAACAGGCTGAGGCACAGTTCGGTGCGGCCGGCGCCGAGCAGGCCGACGATCGAGACGATCTCGCCGCCGCGCAGCGCCAGATTGACGTTGCGGTATTTCTCGCCGCGGCTGAGGTTGCGCACCTCGAGCAGCGGCGCCTGTTCGGCCGGCGGCAGCGGCGGCAGCGGGCTGTAATGGAAGCGTTGGCCGGTCATCAGGAACGCCAGTTCATGGCTGTCCAGTTCGCTGGCCGGCCAGGTGCCCACCAGTTTGCCGTCGCGCATCACGCTGATGCGATCGGCGACTTCCATCACTTCATCCAATCGGTGGCTGACGAACACCACGCAGATGCCGGCTGCTTTCAGTTCGTTAACCACCCGCAGCAGGCCGTCGACCTCCTGGCGGGTCAGCGAGGCGGTCGGTTCGTCCATGATAACCAACCGCGCCTCGGCGGCGATGGCGCGGCAAATCGCCACCAGCTGCCGATCGGCGATTGACAGTTTTTCCACCTTTTTATCGGGATCGATGTGTACGCCGACCCGCGCCATGGCGTCCAGCGCCGTCTGTCGCATCACCCGCTTGCGCACCCAGAAGTGGCCGCCGGGCAGGTAACGGTGGATGGCGATGTTTTCCGCCACCGTCAGGTTAGGGAACAGCGACAGGTCCTGGTAGATCACCTGTATGCCGTAATAACCGGACAGCTGCGGCGTCAGGGCGTGGAAGAGTTTGCCTTCCAGCGAAATATTGGCGCCTTTTTCCGGCTGATAGACGCCGGAGATGATTTTAATAATGGTGCTTTTGCCGCAGCCGTTTTGCCCGGCCAGACAGTGCACTTCGCCTTTATTCAGCGTCAGGTTGATCTGGTCTAATGCCAGCACGCCTGGGAATCGCTTGCTGATATTCTCCAGGGTGATAAATGCGGGGGAGGCTGTCATAACGTTAACCTGTGCTTGCGTAGCGGCCGAAGCCCTGGGCGCAGCAACGCTGCGCCCCTACGAGGGTTTAACTACTTTCCCGGTGTAGCGAAATTACGCGAAAAATCAGAATCCGAGCGATTTGGCGTTGTCTTTGGTCACTTCCAAAATCTTATTAAACCGAATCACTTTGTGTTCCATATCGACGTCGGCCTTGCCGAGGCCCTCGATCGACAGGTCTTTGTTCACGTCCTTGCCCTGCAGCAGCTGATCGGCCACCGTCACCAGCGCATAACCGGCGTCTTTCGGATCCCACAGCAGCGCTTTCTTGATGTCGCCGCGCATCAGGTAAGGGGCGGCCTGCGCCGGCATGGCGATGCCCACCACCGCGATTTTGTCCTTGGCGCGCTTCTTGGCCACCGCCTGGCCGGCGCCGATCGGGCCGAGCGAGCCGAAGCCGATGATGCCCTTCATCTGCGGATAGGTTTTCATCAGATCCAACGTGGTGGCGTAGGATTTGTCGATGCTTTCCGCCACCGGCAAGCGCGAGGTGACTTCAAACATGTCCGGGTATTTTTCTTTCTGGTACTTGATGGCGGAATCGGCCCAGGAGTTGTGCAGCGGCACGGTCAGCGAGCCGACGTAGATGGCGTAGCCGCCTTTGCCGCCCATGTCTTTCGCCAGTTCATCGACGTTGGCCTGCGCGTATTTCTCGCTGTCGATGGTCTCGATGTCCCACTGGCCGATCTGCTGGTCCGGGGATTCATGGGTCAGCACCACGATGCCTTTGTCACGCGCTTTTTTCAGCACCGGCTCCAGCACCTTGGCGTCGTTCGGCACCACGATGATGGCGTTGACGTTCTTGGCGATCAGATCCTCAATCACCTTGACCTGCGCGGCCGGATCCGGCGTAGAAGGGCCGGTCTGGTAAGCGTTGACGTCGAGCTTTTTCGCCGCTTCGTTGACGCCCACTTCCATGCGGTTGAACCACGGAATGCCGGTCACTTTGGCGACCACGGCAATCTCATATTTATCAGCGGCGAACACAGGTGTTGTCGATAACATGCACGCAGAAACCACACATGCATTTAATAATGCGAGGTTAAATTTCATTAGCTGTACCTTTTTTATCTGTAGGGGTGGCGGTTTTTCCACCGCTGCAGATTACAAAGGAATGGAAGAGGGGGCGTAGCCGAAGTTAACGAAATGTGATCTGCGCACATTTAAGTAAAATATTGACGTATTTAATGTTAAATAAATGTTTAATTATTTGGCGGTGGTAAATTTACTACCAACTAAACGGCTGTAAATAACTTTTTATTAACTTTTAATTAACGTATGTGCATCATTTTGATGGCTTGGACGCGGAAAAAAATGCCGGCGAAGGAGCCGGCATTGAAGCATTTAATCGATGTGTGAACAAGATCACCTTTGCGCCCGATTACAGCACGCCCTGCGCCAGCATCGCCTCCGCAACCTTAACGAAACCGGCGATATTCGCGCCGTGTACATAGTGGGTTTGCTTGCCCTCGCCGCCGTATTCCACGCAGGCATGGTGAATATCCGCCATGATATGTTGTAAACGTACATCCACTTTTTCCGCCCGCCAGCCGATGCGCGCGGCGTTTTGCGCCATCTCCAGCCCCGACGTGGCCACGCCGCCGGCGTTGGCCGCCTTGCCGGGCGCGAACAGCACCCCGGCGTCAAGGAAGGCGTCGGTGGCCTGGATGGTGGTCGGCATGTTGGCGCCTTCCGCCACCGCTTTCACCCCGTTGCGGATCAGCGTCTGCGCCGCCTCGAGATCCAGCTCGTTCTGGGTGGCGCACGGCAGGGCGATATCCACCGGCACGCTCCACGGCTGCTGGCCCGCCAGATAGGTCAGGCCGCGTTCGCGGGCGTAGTCCGCCACCCGGCCGTAACGCTGGTTCTTGATCTCCGCCAGGTGCGCCAGCTTCTCGGTGGTGAAGCCGTCTTCGTCCACCAGGGTGCCGCCGGAGTCCGACACGGTGATCACGCGCGCGTCCAGTTCCAGCGCTTTCTCGATGGTGTACTGCGCCACGTTGCCGGAGCCGGATACCGCCACCCGCATGCCCTCAAAGCCCAGGCCGTGGCGCTGCAGCATGGCGTCGGTGAAGTACACCAGGCCATAGCCGGTCGCCTCGGGGCGGATCAGGCTGCCGCCGAAGGAGAGACCCTTGCCGGTAAACACGCAGGCGGTGTTGTTGGACAGTTTTTTCATCATGCCGGCCATAAAGCCGACTTCGCGGCCGCCGACGCCGATGTCCCCGGCCGGCACGTCGGTGTCCGGGCCCAGATGGCGATACAGCTCGGTCATCAGCGCCTGGCAGAAGCGCATGATCTCCCCCTGGCTTTTGCCTTTGGGATCGAAATCGGAGCCGCCTTTGCCGCCGCCCATCGGCAGGGTGGTCAGCGCATTCTTGAAGGTCTGCTCAAAGCCGAGGAATTTCAGGATCGACAGGTTCACCGACGGGTGGAAGCGCATGCCGCCCTTGTAGGGGCCGATGGCCGAGTTGAACTGCACGCGGAAGGCGCGGTTGACCTGCACCTGGCCGCGATCGTCCACCCAGCTGACGCGGAACTGAATGATGCGCTCGGGCTCCACCAGGCGCTCCAGCAGCGCCTGTTCGCGATAGCGCGGATTGCGTTCGATAAACGGCCACAGCGAGGTGAACACTTCGCGCACCGCCTGCAGATATTCCGGCTGGTGGGGGTTATGGCGTTGTAACGAGGACAGGAAAGACTCTACCGATACGGCATATTCCATGGATAACTCCTTTTCGCATTAAATTTCCCCCGCTATTTCTTATAGATTTGGGTGTAGGCGATGCTCGGGGGAGGATGTTGTGTCTTTAGCGACTATATCATCGGAGGGCGGTTGATTATCAAGCGATTAATCGGCGTGGCGGCATGAAAAACGCCCGCAGGGCGCGGGCGTTGGTCAGTTAAGTTAGCAGGCGCTTACTTTATTCGTCTTCTTCATCGCGCAACGGCACGATCAGCATATCGATGTGCACGGTATTGATCAGCTGGCGCGCGGAAGACATCAGCTTGCTCCAGAAGTCCTGATGGTGGCCGCACAGCACCAGGTCCATATCGTATTTCTTGATGGCGTCCACCAGCACCTGCGCCAGATCGCCGCTGCCGCTCAGGGTCTCGGTGATCGGGTAGCCGGCGTTTTGCGACAGCTCGGTCAGCGCCTGATGGGTTTCTTCAGAGATGCGTTTTTGCATGTCGCCGAGATTGACGTCGATCAGGCCGGTATAGAGGTCGGAATAGTTGACATCGACGTGGATCAGAGAAACTTTGGCGTTATACGGCCGCGCCATAGAGACGGCTTTTTCTACCAGGATCTTGCTTTCCGGGGATAGGTCCACCGCGATCAATATGTGTTTGTAAGCCATAAGAATACTCCTTCCATAAACATGCCGATTAAAAAGGGTTAGCAGGCGTTCCGTGTACCCGCCTGGCGCTGTTGGTTCCATAGTATCATTTGGATAACGCAATGATATGTTGGGGCGATCACACTGCGCCGCATCGGAAATCTCTGCGCACGATACCTTTCGTTGTACACCCGCGCGGCGTAAAAGCCTATGGGTTATGCGGGTTTTAACGGTCTGACCGCTTGAATTATAAGCGTTATTAAACAAAGTATAGCGCTAAATGTGCAATCAGCGCTCCAGATGCGGCTGCAGAAGGCTTTCAAACCACTCATGAAACACCGCCAGACGCCTTGAGCGCTGGCGGCGATGGGGGTAGATCAGGGCGATCGGCATGGAGGCGGCGCGGTAACCGGGCAGAACTTCCACCAGTTCACCGGCGTCGAGCAGGTGTTGTACGTCGTAGCGCGGGATTTGCATCAGCCCTAGCCCCGCGCGGCAGCAGGCGATATAGCTTTCGGCGTTGTTGACCACCACCCGGCTGGGCAGTTCGAGCCGTTGCGTATGGCCGTCGCCGGTCAGGTATTCCCAGGGGGATTCGCGGCCGGTTCTGGGCGAGGCGTAGCCGATGCTCCAGTGCCCCTCGACGAGATCGTCGGGGTGGAGCGGATGACCGAATTCGCTCAGGTAGGCGGGGCTGGCGCAGTTGATCAGCGCGATATGGCCGAGCGGGCGCATCACCAGGCTGCTGTCGTGCAGATCGCCGACGCGCACCGCGCAGTCGACCCCTTCCTGCACCAGATCGATGGCGCGATCGGCGGAGCCGAGCGCCAGTTGCAGGTGAGGATGGCGCCGCAGCAAGCCGGGCAGCGCCGGAGCGATCAGCCGGCGGGCGATGCGGCTCGGCACGTCGACGCTGAGCCGCCCGGAGGCCTGCCGCTGGCTGGCCTGAAATGACTGATCGATGTCTTCCACTTCGGCCAGCAGCGGGCGCAGCCGCTCGAGCAGCTGTTCGCCGTCGGCGGTCAGCCGCACTTGCCGCGTGGTGCGGTGCAGCAGCCGTACGCCCAGTTGCGTTTCCAATTGCTGCACGGCGGCGGACACCGAGGCGCGCGGCACCTCCAGCGCATGGGCCGCCCGGATAAAGCTGCCCATTTCCGCCACCTGTACGAATACGCGGTATTGATTGAATCTGTCCATCTCGCTGACCTGCTGTTCCTTGGCGCCGTTTCTGACAGTAGAGTGTAGCCGCATGGCGCGGTTGCGCGCGAGCAGGTGCGGGGGCCTCTCCGCCCCCGTCGAACTTACTTGGTGGTGTAGCCGCCGTTGATCAGGATGGTTTGGCCGGTTATCCACCAGCCGTCGCTGACCAGATGGCGGATGAACGGCACCACGTCTTCGATATCGGTCAGGCCGGTTTTGCTGAACGGCGACAGCGCCGCCGCCGTCTTGTGGTAGGCCACGGCGTCCGCGCCTTCAGCCGGGTAGAAGAACGGGGTATCCATCGGGCCGGGGCCGACTGCCGTCACGGAGATGCCACGTTCGCCGAACTCCTTGGCGGCGGCGCGGGTGAAGTGCTCCACCGGCGCTTTGGTGCCGGCGTAAGCGGCGTAGAACGGCGTGAAGGCGCCGAGCAGCGAGGTGACCAGCGTGCAGATTTTACCGTTGTCGTTAAGGTGCTTGCCCGCCTCTTTCAGGAAGAAGAACGCGGTTTTGGCGTTGACCGCGGTCATTTCGTCGTACTCGGCTTCGCTGATGTCGATCATCGGCTTTTTCAACACTTTGCCGACGGTATTGATGGCGATATCCGGCTTGCCGACGGCGGCGACCGCGTCGGCGAACAGCTTCTCGACCGCGCCCGCGGTGGTGAGATCGGCCTGCAGCGCGACACCTTGCGCCCCGGCGGCCTGAATGGCGGCGACGGTTTTTTCCGCCTCGGCTTTGGAAGCGGCGCTGTTGTAGTGGATCACCACCGCTTTGGCGCCTTGTTCAGCCAAATCGCGCGCGATCAGCCCGCCGAGATTCTTGGCGCCGCCGGCGATGAGGACGGTTTTTCCCTTGATTGAATGGTTTGCCATAACAGTTTCCTTGGATGAACGTAACGGAAACCTGAGTCTAGCCAGCGTGGGGGGAAAGATCAGCGGCGCGGCGCGGGATAGACTATCCAGAAAAGCGACATAATCGAAACGGATGGTTATCGCTTATAACGCCCCGGCAGGTGACTTTTCGGTACAGGGCGGTAAATTTTATCCACTGCTCAGGCCAGTTTGCGTTCCATTAACCTACAATGATGGATATGGGCTTCACCATTTCTCCTCTGAGTAGAACCATGCCGTGCAAATCTCTCTGTGCGGCGCGGCAACGTCTTTGGAGGCGGTGGGTTATGGGCGTGGCTCGTGCAGGCAAAAAAAGGGGATGAGAGCGGTAAGCTCCAGCAGAGTATCGGGTAATGAGGTAGGGCGGTTGGACCCGGCGGATGGCCGCGGATAACAACGCCTTGAGGGGGTAATCATGATCAGTACCGTCGCGCTGTTTTGGGCCTTATGTGTGGTGTGTGTGGTAAACATGGTGCGGTATTACTCTTCTCTGCGCGCGTTGCTGGTGGTATTGCGCGGCTGTGACCCGTTGCTGTACCAATACGTCGACGGCGGCGGCTTCTTCACCGCCCACGGGCAACCCAGCAAGCAACTGAGGCTGGTGCGCTATATCTTCGCGCAGCGCTATGTCGAACACCACGATCCGGAGTTTATTCGCCGCTGTGAGCGGGTGCGCGGGCAGTTTATGCTGACCTCGGCCCTGTGCGGCCTGGTGGTCATCAGCCTGATAGCGCTGATGATCTGGTATTAATGCCTTCCTGTTTCCCTTGATGCAGGCAAAAAAAAAGGCGGCCCTGCGGCCGCCTTTCTCGTGGTGCTTATCGCTTAGATCAGCTTCAACGCAACCCAATACAGCGCACCGGAAAGCAGAATCGAGATTGGCAGGGTCAGTACCCAGGCCAACAGGATGTTCTTCACGGTTTTGCTCTGCACGCCGCCGCCGTCCACAATCATCGTCCCGGCAACCGCCGAAGAGAGGACGTGGGTGGTGGAGACCGGCATGCCGGTATAACTCGCCACGCCGATCGACAGCGCCGCGGTCATCTGGGCCGATACGCCCTGGGCGTAGGTCATGCCTTTCTTGCCGATCTTCTCGCCGATGGTGGTGGCCACGCGTTTCCAGCCCACCATGGTACCGAGCGACAGCGCCAGCGCGACGGCGACGATGATCCACATCGGCGCGTACTCGACGGTCTGCAGCAGATCCTGACGCAGGTTCTTCAGGAAGCGCTGGTCGGCGGATGAGGTTTCCGGCAGCTTGGCGACTTTATCCGCCGTGTCGGTCACGCACATCAGCAGGCGGCGCAGGTGGCTGCGCTGGTCAACCGTCAGCTGATCATAGCTTTGCAGGTTGGTCAGCATGCCCTGAGCCAGTTCGATGGCCGGCATGGCGCGCGAACTGTCGCAGTGGAACTCGGCAGGCTTGCCAGACGCAGCTTCGTCATCCGGGCTTGGCACCAGCGGCGTCAGCGACACCGCATGCGACAGCGCGTCGCCGTGCTGCTGGTAATATTGCTGCAGGTGGGTCACGGCGTCACGCGTACGGGTGATGTCATAACCGGTTGCATTCATATTGACCACGAAGCCGGCCGGCGCAACGCCGATCAGCACCAGCATGATAAGGCCGATGCCTTTCTGGCCGTCGTTGGCGCCGTGCGAGAAGCTGACGCCAATCGCCGACAGGATCAGCGCGATACGGGTCCAGAACGGCGGCTTGCGTTTGCCGTCGACCTTTTCACGTTCCGCAGGAGTCATGTGGATACGCTGGCGTTTCTTGGTGCCACTCCAATAGCGGCGCAAGGCGAACACCATCACTCCCGCCACCATCATGCCGACCAGCGGCGAGAACAGCAGAGAAAGGAAAATGCCAATCATTTTCGGGACGTTAAGCGCATCCACCACCGAAGTGTGGGTCATCAGGGCGTTGGTTAAACCGACACCGATGATTGCGCCTATCAGCGTATGGGAACTGGACGCCGGCAGACCGAAATACCAGGTGCCGAGGTTCCAGATGATTGCCGCCAACAGCATGGAGAAGACCATGGCTAATCCGTGTGCTGAACTGACGTTCAACAACAGATCGGTAGGCAGCAAGTGGACGATGGCGTAAGCAACACTCAAACCGCCGAGCATTACGCCAAGAAAGTTGAACAAACCTGCCATCACGACCGCAAGTTGCGAGCGCATGGCGCGGGTATAAATAACTGTAGCGACCGCATTGGCCGTATCATGAAAACCGTTGATGGCTTCATAAAACAACACGAACAACAATGCGAGAATTAACATCAGGCCGGTATGGAAATCCAGGCCAGCGAACAAATGCAGCATAAGCGTTACGCCAGTTTGTGGACATGAACGCCGCGCATTATCAGTGACAACCGGGGCCGGGGAAAAGGAAAATATGACGTTTTTTTGATTTGGACATGACGAAACGATGACGCGCCTATAACAAAAATATTGAATATCAACGCGTTATTCTCCTCTGACCTCTGTAATATTTTCTTACTGTGGCGTTGGCGGCGCCGGGGCTTTACAATCTGCCGCCGTGAATTTGGCGGTGACCGGCGGCGAAACGGCGTAATATGGCGCTCTTTTGTCGCGATTGTGGTTTTGATAAGTGAGGCTCAGGTGGAACAGTTTGATGTCGTAGTGATTGGGGCGGGCGCCGCCGGCATGTTTTGCGCCGCGCAGGCGGGGCAACTCGGTTGCCGCGTGTTGCTGCTCGACAACGGCAAAAAACCAGGCCGCAAGATCCTGATGTCCGGCGGCGGGCGCTGCAACTTTACCAACATGTACGCCGAACCGGCGGCCTATCTGTCGAACAACCCGCACTTCTGCAAGTCGGCGCTGGCGCGCTACACCCAGTGGGACTTCATCGATCTGATCAACCGCTACGGCATCGCCTACCATGAAAAAACGCTGGGGCAGCTGTTCTGCGACGATTCGGCGCAGCAGGTGGTGGATCTGCTGGTCAAAGAGTGCGAGCTGGGCCAGGTGACGATGCGCCTGCGCAGCGAAGTGTTGGGCGTGGAGAAAACCGAGAGCGGCTACCAGCTGGCGCTCAATGGCGAAAAAGTAAGTGCTCGCTCACTTGTGGTGGCCAGCGGCGGATTATCCATGCCGGGGTTGGGCGCGTCGCCGTTCGGTTACAAACTGGCGGAGCAGTTCGGCCTCAGGGTGTTGCCGACGCGCGCCGGGCTGGTGCCTTTTACCCTGCATAAGCCGCTGCTGGAGCATGTGCAGACGCTGTCCGGCGTGTCGGTGCCGGCGGTGATCACCGCCGAGAACGGCGTCAGCTTCCGTGAAAGCATCCTGTTCACCCATCGCGGTCTCTCCGGCCCGGCGGTATTGCAGCTGTCCAGCTACTGGCAACCGGGTGAGTATGTGAGCGTTAACTTACTTCCTGAGCTGGATTTGGCGGGCTTCCTGGATAACCAACGCCAAGAACACCCGAACCAAAGCCTGAAAAACACCCTGGCGCTGCATTTGCCGAAGCGGTTGGTGGAGTGTTTGCAGACCCTGGGACAATTGCCGGAGGCGACGCTGAAGCAGCTGAATGCGCCGCAACAGGCGGCGTTGGTGGATCTGTTGCAGAACTGGCGCGTGCAGCCGAACGGCACCGAAGGCTACCGCACGGCGGAAGTGACGCTCGGCGGCGTTGACACCAACGAACTTTCTTCCAAGACGATGGAAGCCCACAAGGCGCCAGGGCTCTATTTCATCGGCGAAGTGGTGGACGTGACCGGGTGGCTGGGCGGCTACAACTTCCAGTGGGCCTGGAGTTCGGCCTGGGCCTGCGCCCAGGCGCTGGCGGCGCAGGGGCGTTAGCGTTCAGCGGTGACGGGTCAGGCCGATGTTATTGGCATAAAACGCAGATACAACCCAGCGAGCGCCATAAAGCATTAGCAGGTCGGTTGTCGAAAGCGCTTGCGGATCGCCGAGACCCCATTCATTAGACTTGTGAACCATTTCTAACGCCATGTCCGGTGTCAGCAGTAGCCGAGAGGGAATGATGTTCGGCAAGACAGCGAATACCAGGACAAAAATCACCGAGGCGATCGGTTTTCTCATACGGGGCCGCGCCTCTCATCGCCAATATAGGCTAGCCGCTTATTGTTGGTGCCAATACCTACCCGTAGCGTTCAAACAGATGGAGCCGATAAGGCTCTATTATCTATGGCCCATTAGTCTCATCCCGCCGGCCCCTTCAATTCCACGCGATTGCCGTCCGGATCGCTGAAATAAATGGACGGGCCGTCGCCTTCAGCGCCATAGCGCGATTCGGCGGGATCCACGCCGATCCCCTGCGCTCGCAGATAGGCCAGCAGCTCGTCCTCGTTGAAAGGATCGATGCGCAGGCA
>NZ_JVEL01000326.1:222-27628 GCF_001076875.1 Serratia sp. 506_PEND | reverse complement strand
GCCATTCGGACACCATCAGCGAAGCCAGCGACAGCACGATGGCGATCGCGCACAGCCGCGCGGCGGCGGCTTCCGCCCCCGGCGTTTCGATCAGCGTATACATCGCCAGCGGAATGGTGCGGGTTTCACCGGGAATGTTGGAGACGAAGGTGATGGTGGCGCCGAACTCCCCCAACGAGCGGGCGAAGGCCAGCACCACGCCGACAATGACGCCGGGCAGCGACAGCGGCAGCGTGATGGTGAAAAACACCCGCCACGGGTTGGCGCCCAGCGTGCGCGCCGCCAGCTCCAGCCGAGTGTCCACCGCCTCCAGCGCCAGCCGAATGGCGCGCACCATCAGCGGAAACGCCACCACCGCCGACGCCAGCGCGGCGCCGCGCCAGCTAAAGCTGAAGCTGAAACCGAACCAGTCGTACAGCCGCTCACCGATGACGCCGCGCCGCCCCATGGCGATCAGCAGCAAATAGCCGACCACCACCGGCGGCAGCACCAGCGGCAGGTGAATGACGCCATCCAGCAGCGCTTTGCCGGGAAAACGGCAACGCACCAGCACCCAGGCCATCAGAATGCCGAACGGCAGGCTGCAGACCACCGCCAAACCGGAGACTTTCAGGCTCAGCTCAACCGCCTGCCACTCATACTCGCTCAGAATCATTTACGCGGGGTGAATCCATAATGTTCGAAAATAGCGGCCGCTTCCGGACTCTTCAGATAGGTATAGAAAGCGCTGACCGTCGGAGTTTGACGATCTTTCACTATCGCCATTGGATATTCAACCGGTTTGTGGCTGTCTTCCGGGAACACGCCCACCACTTTCACCTTGTCGCTGGCGACCGCATCGGAGCCGTAGACGATGCCGAGCGGCGCTTCACCGCGTTCCACCAGCGCCATCGCGCTGCGCACGTTGTTGGCGCGCGCCAGTTTCGGTTCCAGCGCGCTCCAGGCGCCCAGATGCTCCAGCGCCTCTTTGGCGTAGATGCCGGCCGGCACGTGATCCGGATCGCCCACCGCCAGGCGGCCGCCGCTGAGCAGCTTGGCCCAGTCGGTCTGCTTGTCGATGGCAATCTTGTCTTGTTTATCGCTCTTGGCGGCGATCAGCACCAGTTCGTTGCCCAGCAGCGTGTAACGGGTGTCTTTCACCATCTGCTGCTTGTCGATGGCGTAATCCATCCACTGCTGATCGGCGGAGATAAACAGATCGGCCGGAGCGCCCTGCTCAATTTGGCGCGCCAGCGTCGAGGATGACGCAAAGGAGGAAACCACCTGCACGTCCTTGCCTTTTTGATATTGGGTGGCGATGTCCTGCAGCGCGTTGGTCAGCGACGCGGCGGCGAACACGGTGATCTTTTCCGCCGCCGAAGCCTGAGCCACCAGGCCCGATGCCAGAACGATCCCGCCAACCCATTTGGTCCATTGCTGTTTCATTGTTTTTCTCCGCAAGTTAACGTGCATTATCACTCTTCGTTATATAAAAAATAATATAACGTTGCGCGAAAGCTTGTCATGCGGTTTATCGGCAAAGCGTGAGATAACTTGAGGAATGCCCGCCGGGGGATGCCGGCGGGTATCGGGATGGGGAACGGTCAGTGCTGGGTGCGGTTTTCTTTCGAACGGCCCACTTTGGAGAAGACGTTGAACACTTCGCCAAAACCGTAGATCAGGCCGAGAATGAGCGCCATGACCACCGGCACCATCACCACGGCGAACAACAGACTTTTCAATAATTCCAACATGATAGCCTCGCTTAACTGCCCATTGAGCGGCAAATGCCTTTCACCGCATATCGGGTTATTCTAACCCAAAAAAATCGCTAAAACCGGAGTTATTTTAGCCAGCGAGGCGAAATTGTGATCGGCCAAACGTGCCCTTTCAGCCTCCCTCATCCCGGCGCGGGGTAATAGATCAACGGCGGCGCATAGCCAGCGGGCGCCGCCAGCTTGGCCTCCACACCGTATACCGCGTGAATGTTCTCCGGCGTCAGCGCCTGCCGCGGCGCGCCCGCCGCACAGATCCCGCCCCGCTGCAGCAGCGCGATCCGATCGCAATAACAGGCCGCCAGATTCAGATCGTGCAGCGTCACCACCACGCTGAGTTTCAGCCGCCGCAGCAAGGCCATAAACTGCTGCTGATGGGCGATATCCAGATGATTGGCGGGTTCGTCCAGCAGCAGCCATGGCGTTTGCTGCGCCAGCGCGCGCGCCAGATGCACCCGCTGCCGTTCACCGCCGGACAGCCGCTGCCAATCGCGATCGGCCAGGTGGCTGATGCCCACTTGCTCCATCGCCTGCCGGGCGAGGCGGCGATCCTCGGAACCAAAACCACGCCAGCGGCTGACATGGGCCAGACGCCCCAACAATACCGCCTCCTTCACCGGCAGCGCGAAGGCGCCGGGGGCGGATTGCTCGAGAAAAGCGATGCGCCTGGCGCGTTCCCGCCCGGAAAATGCGGCGATTTCGCGCCCTTCCAGCCAAACGCGGCCGCCGGCGGCGGGCTGCAGCCCGGCCAGCAGCTTAAGCAGCGTCGATTTACCGCTGCCGTTGACGCCGAGCACGCCGGTGATCTCACCGGGCAAGGCGCAGAAACTGAGATTTTCCAGCACCGTGCGCGCCCCCGCTCGCCAGCTCACCGCTTCGGCGCACAGGCCGGATCGCGCTTTTTCAATCGTCATGCATTGACCTTTCGATACAGCAACAGCAGGAATATCGGCACCCCCAGCAGCGCCGTCAGCACGCCGACCGGCAGCTCGCGCGGCGCAAACAGCGTTCTGGCCAGCGTGTCCGCCGCCACGGCGAACAGCGCGCCGCACAGCGCGCTGGCCGGCAACAGTTGACGATGCCGCGAGCCCACCAGCCGCCGGGCGACATGCGGCACCGTCAGCCCGATAAACCCCACCGCGCCGCTGAACGCGACGATCGCCGCCGTCAGCGCGGTGGTCACCACATACAGCAGCAGCTTCAGCGGGGCCACCGCCACCCCCAGCGAAGCGGCGGTCACGCCGCCGAACGCCAGCGCGTCCAGCTCACCCGCCCGCAGCCAACAAAGCAGCAGCGTCGCCGCCAGCGCCAGCCCGCACAGCCCGACCTGCGGCCAGCGCGCGTCGCTGAACGATCCCAGCAGCCAGAACATCACGCCGCGCGTGGCGTTGGCGTCCGCCTGCCAAAGGGTGATCAGCGAAGTCAGCGCGGAGAGCAGCTGCGTCACCGCCACCCCGGCCAGAATAAACAGCGTGGACTCCCCCTCCAGCGAACGTCCGGCCAACAGCATCACCAATGCAAACGCCGCCAGCGCGCCGATAAACGCCCCGCCGGACACCGACAATAGGCCGCCCCCCAGCCCCAACACCAACACCGTCACCGCCCCCACGCCGGCGCCGGAGGAGATCCCCAGCACCCAGGGATCGGCCAGCGGGTTGCGGGTCAGCGACTGCAGCACGGTGCCCGCCAGCGCCAGCCCGGCGCCGGCCAGCGCCGCCAGCAGCGCGCGCGGCATCCGCAGCGACCAGATGATGCGCTGATACACCTCGGCATCGGTCTGCGCACCGCCGCTGACGCCGAGCACGATGCGCCAGGCGTCGTGCCACGCGATCGGCGCGGGCCCCGACAAGGTGGCGCCCAGCAGGGCCAGCGGCAGCGCCGCCGCCAGCAGCAACAACCCGCCGGCCTCACGGCCGGGCAGTAACCGCCGGCTCATGCTATTTCCAGCCTGCGATCACATAGTCGTCCAACAGTTGCCACACCGTCCCCGCCTCGCTGAAACCGGCTTGTCTGAGGGCCGCAAGCTGGAAATCCACCGGCGTCGGCGGCGGTACCGGCCGGCCGGCGAACAGCGCTTCGCGCTCGGCCTGATAAGCGGCCAAGGCCGGCGATTGCAGTGCGCCGGCGAACCAACGATCCCAATCCTCAACGCCGCTGTCCCAGGCGTGTTGTTGGGTCTGCTCGTCGTGCCGTTCGGCCAACGCTTTCAGCCGTGGCTGACGGTGGTCATAGCGCTGATGATCGGCATTGAGGAATACGCCGCCGGCGGCCAGCAGCCCGGCGACGTTACGGTACAACGCCAGCTGCTGCTCCGGCATCAGCCAGTGCAGCGCCGTGCTGGACACCGCCGCCTGCGGCGTGGGGCCGGACAGCACGGAAAAACAGGCAGGATCCGCCAGATCGACCTGCAGAATGCGGATCCGATCGCCGTACGCCGCCAGCGCGCCGCGCGCCACCGCCAGCAGCAGCGGATCGAGATCGATGGCGGTCACCCTGGCCTGCGGAAAGCGCTGCAAAATACGCAGGCTCAGCGATCCCGGGCCACAGGCCAGATCCAGCACGTGAAAATCCTGGCCGACGGCCAGCGCCAGCACGTCCAGTTGGGCGTTAAAACGCGCTTCGCGTTCGGCGATGTAAGCCGCCTGCTGGCGATCCCAGGAGTCCAGCAGCGAAGAGAATGAAACGGCAGTCATATCAAGGTTCCTTGTTGGAAAGCATCGGAGTCTGCGGCGGCAAGGCCGCCAGGCCCCGAATCAAACGGCCCAGCGCCGCCACGGTGCGGGCGGAAGGGTCCATGTCGTAACCGGGGAGGATCACGTAGTGCCGCTGACGTACGGCGCGCAGCGTAGCGGTCAGCGGGTGATGCTCCAGAAAGGCGATCTTGTCGGCCGCGCTGTCCCCGAAGCCGCCGCGCGGCAGATCGCCAAGCACGATCGCATCCGGATCGCGGGCGGCGATAATCTCCCAGGATACCGTCGGCCACAGCTCGGGCAGATCGCCGAACAGGTTCTCGCTGCCGACGCTGCGGCTCAGCAAACCTGGCGCGCCGCAGCAACCCGCCACGTAGGGCGTCTGCGTGCCGGCATACCACCACAGCAGACGCCGATGCGGCAATGACGCGCGCTGCGGTTCGAGCGCCTTCAGCTGCTCGCGCAGCCGCGCGATCAGCGCTTCACCGGCGCGGCCAGCGTTAAAAATGCGCGCCAGCTCCCGCAGCTCGGTGAAAATGTCTTCGAACGTCAGCGCGGCGGCGATCGCGCTTTGCTGGCCGCTGCAGGCGCCGGGAGAGAGATAAGTATCGATGCCCCATTCCGCCAACCGCGCCCGATCGGGCGTTTCCGGGCTGTGCAGCCAGTAATAGCTGGCCGAATAGACAAAATCCGGCCGCATCAGCAGCAACGCTTCCGCCGTGGGCGGCGCCGGGCCGACGGGCGCCCGCAGCGTATCGGCCGACGCCGTCGGCGCGGGATCGCGCGTGCGGTCATACCCGACCACGCCGATCGCACGGCTAGCCAGCCCCAGCGCCAGCAGGTTTTCCAGCGCCGGATTGGCGTAGACCAGCACCCGCTGCGGCGGCTGCGGGTAATCGCGCATTGCCCCGCAATTGTGCAGGCTGACGGCATAGGCGTGCAGCGGCACGCCCCAGCCCAATCCCAGGGCGCACAACAACAGGTAAAGCGAACGTTTCACGACGTCAGAACCTGACCGACACGAAGGTTTCATAGCTGCGCGGCGGCGCGATCAGCGCCTGATCCGGGTAGGTGCGCTGATAGGCGTACAGCTGGTTGGTGGCGTTGCGAATGCGGAAACCGACATCGACGATCGGCGTCAGCTGATAATCCGCCGCCAGATCAAGCGTGGTGTACGCGCGCATCTTGCGCTGGTTGGCGTCGTCGTTGTAACTGCTGCCGACGTAGCGCAGCGAAGAAGCCAGCCCCAAACGTTCCGTCGCCTGATAATGCACGCTGAGGTTGGCGGTCCAGTCCGGGATATAGGCCGGGCGATTGCCGTTGTAGCTGCGCAGCGGGCTGCCGCCGCGATAGTCGTCGTAGCGGGCGTGCGTATAGGCGGCGTTGCCGGCCAGCTCCCAACGATCGTCGGGACGCAGCACCACGCCAAGCTCGATGCCGCGCGACGTCTGCCTGCCTACCGCGTTCAACGCATCCGGCCGCTGCGCATCGGGCACAAACAGGTTGTCCTTGCGCAGTTCATACAGCGCCAGCGTCGCCTCGCCCTTGTTACCCCAAAACTGCCCTTTGGCGCCGGCCTCCCACTGGCGCGCTCGCGTCAGCGGCAGATCGGTCTGCGTCGGGCTGAGGAAGAACAGATCGTTGCCCGGCTCCTGGCCGGTGGTGTAGTTGGCGTAAAGCGTGAGGTTATCGGTCAGCGCATAGCTGGGGCCCAGGCTCCAGGTGCTGAAAACATAGGTGCGCGCGCGGCTCTCTTCCTGCGGCCCCTGGAAGCGCCAGTCCATGTCCATATGGTTGTAGCGCAGTTGGCCCAGCAACGCTAAACGCTCGGTCAGGCTGAAGCGATCTTCAAGAAAAGCGGCGTACTGATTCTGAGTAACGTGGCGCACCGGCGCGCGTTGACTGGCGGTGCCCTGAGCGAACGGTTCTCTGGGCGGCGCGCCGAGCGGCACGTCCTCGGAGCCGGGGAAACCGTTGGAGTAGTACTGAAAATGCCGCTTGCTCAGATCGAAGCCGACCAGCAACCGGTTATCGAAACCGGCGATAACGCGATCGAACACCAGCGAACTGCGGTTGCCGATCAGATCGTCGTCGTGCGCCAGAGCGCCGAAAGAGTCGCGGTTGACGTCGCCGGGCCGGGCCGCCGCCGCGACGCGGAAACGCTCGACGTTGCGCCATTCGCGAAAGCCGCTGTAGTAATAGAATTGGTTATGCCACTCCACTTCGGGCGTCATAAACCAGTCCAGACTGGCCTGAAACGCGGTGGCGTTGCTCTGGATGCGGCTGTCGGTCAGGTTGTTGTAATTGATGTCGCGCAGCTCGCCGGCAATGCGCCCATCCAGCAGCGGCGTGCCGTAGTAAGGGTTGTTGGTGCGGTTGAGCATGCGGTCCAGGCTCAGCGTCAGCAACGCATCGTCCGTCAATTTAAACAGCAGCGAGCCGGAAACCCGCTTCTGCCGATCGCGTTCATACTGCACGTTGCTGCCGCTGTCGTTGCCGCTGACGTCTAACCGGTACGCCACCGCATCGTCCACCAGCGCGCCGCCGGCCCCCAGATGCATACGCTGGCTGCGGTAGCTGCCGAAGCCATAGTCGAGTTCAACCGGCTGGCGGCTGAAGGTCGGCCGCCGCGAGATCAGGTTGACGCTGCCGCCTGCGGCGCTCAGCCCGTTCAATGCCGACCCCGGCCCGCGCAGCACCTCGATGCTGTCGTAATGCGCCGGATCGCCCAGCTGCAGCGTGCTGCCGGGCATCTCTACGCCGTTATACAGCCAGGCGATCGGCCGAAAACCGCGCGCGGAAAAGTTGTTGGACAATGTTGGCGAAGCGACGCCGGACAGACCGGTGGCGCGCTCGACGGCGGCGGCCAGCGAGCGATCGCCCCGCTGTTGGATCGCCCGCGCGCGGATGATATCGACGCTGCGCGGCGTCTCCCGAGCGCTCAGCCCGAGCTGTGACGCGCTGCGGCTCAGGGCGTTCAACGCATCGTAACGCCCGGCGGAGGCCGCCGCCTCCACGGTGAGCTGTTCTTCACATCCTGTGGCATTGCGAGCTTTATCGCAGTCGGCGGCGAAAGCCAGCGGCGCCGTCAGTGCGCCGCCGACCCAGGCGGCAAGGCATAAAGATTTTCTGGACGTGCCAAGACGCCGGCGTGTCGTACTCATGTGGTGCATCCCTGTGGTGAAATAAAAACCGGCCGCAGCCGGCGTAAAGCCTTATCGTTTTTCTGTTATGTTATATTATTACAATATTGCAATGCCAGTCTTTATTACCCCGCTCTCCAGCGCACTGCGTTTGGCGCTTTGTCGCC
This sequence comes from Serratia sp. 506_PEND, assembly GCF_001076875.1. NCBI lineage: Bacteria > Pseudomonadati > Pseudomonadota > Gammaproteobacteria > Enterobacterales > Yersiniaceae > Serratia > Serratia sp. 506_PEND. The sequence goes on along the minus strand of NZ_JVEL01000326.1, from coordinate 19,874 downwards.
AAATCGGCGACAATAAGATTTTTGCCGCCGACAGGATGCGCTATGCAGGCCGAAATTCTTCTGACTCTCAAACTCCAGCAAAAGCTGTTCGCCGATCCGCGCCGCATCGCGCTGCTGAAACAGGTACAGCACACCGGCTCCATCAGCCAGGGCGCCAAACTGGCGGGCATCAGCTACAAAAGCGCCTGGGACGCCATCAATGAGATGAACCAGCTGGCGGAACACACAGTGGTGGACCGCGCCACCGGCGGAAAAGGCGGCGGCGGTGCGCAGCTGACGCACTACGGCCAGCGGCTGATCCAGCTGTATGACCTGCTGGGCCAGGTGCAGCAAAAGGCCTTCGACGTGTTGCAGCAGGACGATCTGCCGCTCGACAGTCTGCTGGCGGCCATCTCGCGCTTCTCGCTGCAAACCAGCGCGCGCAATCAATTTTTCGGCACCGTCATCGAGCGCGATCATCAGCAGGTGCAGCAGCATCTGGCGATCTTGTTGAACGACGGCAGCACTCGCCTGACGGCGGCCATCACCCAGCAAAGCGCCGACCGGCTGCAACTGACGCCAGGCAAAGAGGTGCTGGCGCTGATCAAGGCGCCCTGGGTGCGGTTAAGCGTCGAGACGGCGGAACATGCCGACGCGGATAACGCGCTGGCGGGCGTGGTGGCCGGCATTCAGCCAGGCGCCGAACACAGCGAGGTGCTGGTGACGCTGGCGGGGGGCGAAACCCTGTGCGCCACGCTGACGACGGCGGAGTTGCAGCGCCTGCAGCTGAGCGTCGGCGCCGCCGTACACGCCCTGTTCAACGCCGACCACGTGATTGTCGCCACGTTGTGTTAAGCGCAACGTAACGTTGCATTTTTGTTGATTGACATCCCCCTGCAATGCGCCTATTTCTAAGGCAAATAATTGCAAAAAAAGGAACAGGTGATGTCGTCGTTGCATATTTCGCAAGGTTCATTCCGCTTAAGCGATACCCGCACCCTGACGCTGGATGCACTGGCGATCCAGGCCGGCGACAGCTGGGCCTTCGTCGGCGCCAACGGCAGCGGCAAATCCGCCCTGGCGCGCGCGCTGGCCGACGAACTGGTTCTGTTGAGCGGCGAGCGCCGCAGCGACTTTCAGCACGCGGTGCGCATCTCCTTCGAACAGCTGCAAAAAATGGTCAGCGACGAGTGGCAACGCAACAACACCGATCTGCTCAGCGCGGACGAAGACGACACCGGCCGCACCGCGGCGGAGATCATTCAGGAAGAGGTGAAAGACGCCGCGCGCTGTGAGCGGCTGGCCGCGCAGTTCGGCATCACCGCCCTGCTGACGCGCCGCTTCAAATACCTCTCCACCGGCGAAACGCGCAAGACCCTGCTGTGCCGGGCGCTGATGCCCGAGCCCGACCTGCTGATCCTCGACGAACCCTTCGACGGGCTGGACGTGCACTCGCGCGCGCAGCTCGCCGCGTTGCTGAGCGAGCTTTCCGCCCAGGGCCAAACCGTGGTGCTGGTGCTCAACCGGTTCGACGAAATACCGGATTTTGTCCGCCAGGTGGGCGTGCTGGCGGACTGTACCCTGACCAGCCGCGGGCCGCGCAGCCAGGTAATGGCGGACGCGCTGGTGGCGCAGTTGGCGCACAGCGAAAACCTCAGCGGGCTGGCGCTGCCGGAAACCGAGGATCCGACGCAAAAAGTGGCCCTGCCGGCGGATCGGCCGCTGATCGTCCTGCGCGACGGCGTGGTCAGCTATAACGATCGGCCGATCCTCAATCATCTCGACTGGCAGGTTAACCCCGGCGAGCACTGGCAGATCGTCGGCCCGAACGGCGCCGGCAAATCCACGCTGCTCAGCTTGATCACCGGCGATCATCCACAGGGCTACAGCAACGATCTGACGCTGTTCGGCCGCCGCCGCGGCAGCGGGGAAACCATCTGGGAAATCAAACGCCATATCGGCTACGTCAGCAGCAGCCTGCATCTGGATTATCGCGTCAACACCAGCGTGCGCAACGTGGTGCTGTCGGGGTTCTTCGATTCGATCGGCATTTATCAGGCGGTCTCGGATCGTCAGCGGCAACTGACAGAGCAATGGCTGGCGCTGCTCGGGCTCAACGGCGCGCGCGGTGACGCCCCGTTCCACAGCCTTTCCTGGGGCCAACAGCGGCTGGCGCTGATCGCCCGCGCGCTGGTGAAACACCCGGCGCTCCTGATCCTCGACGAGCCGCTGCAGGGGCTGGATCCGCTCAATCGCCAGCTGGTGCGCCGCTTTATCGACGTGCTGATCGGCCAGGGCGCCACCCAGTTGCTGTTCGTCTCGCACCATGCCGAAGATGCGCCGCAGTGCATCACTCACCGCCTCAGCTTCGTGCCCGACGGCGAAGGCGGCTATGGTTACCAACAGCAACGGCTGGAGGCGGCCTCCGCCTGAAACGCGGCGTAAACATATCCGGCAACACTTCACCGCAGCACATCACATTTGGCCTTTTATCATAGAAAGGAAGAAGGCCATTTTTGGAGACGCCATGTCCGCTGCGTTGATTATCATCGACCTGATCGAAGATCTGATCGGGCCCAAAGGGCGCGCCAACCACTGCCGCGAACAGGTGATGACGACCCACCTGCTCGCCAACGTCAATGCCGCCGCGGCCTATGCCCGGGTACGAAAAATCCCGGTGATTTGGGTGCGGGTGGGATTCGCCGACGATTATCATGACATCCCGCCCCATTCGCCGCTGTTCAACCATCTCAAGCAGATCGGCGCGCTGCGGCTAAATGGCCCGGGCTGCCGCTGGATGCCCGAACTGCATCAGGAAGAGACCGATCTGCAGTTTGAAAAAACGGCAGTCAGCGCTTTCTCCGGTAACAATTTGTTAGCCTGGCTGCGGCAACATCGGTGCCACCATCTGCTGCTGGCGGGCATCAGCACGCCGCTCGCCATCGAGAGCACCGCGCGGCAGGCGCACGACGCCGGCTTTCAGGTGACCGTGCTGCACGATCTGTGCGCGGCCCCCACGCAGGAGATCCACCAGCAGAGCCTGGATACCCTGCAAAACCTGGCCGAAATCACCCGTTCGCAGGCATGGATGAAAGGCTAACCCTCCTCGCCGCCGGTCGTGTGGGCCGGCATCATGCACAAATGCATCACTGCCCCGACCTTTAGCGTCATCCTGGTGTGCTACTATCCGCTCTAGCGCTCAATTTTGCCATCATCGCACGCCGCAAAGGCGCTGAGCGCCGTGTACATATTTAAAGGGACATATCATGTGGGGCGTACTGGCTGCTTCGTTATTTTTCTTGCCGTTTAATCGGCTGATAGCCTGGGTGATCCTGGCCGCCTCGGCGGGCATGGGGCTTTATCATGGGGTACTGACGCCGCTCAGCCTGAGTTATCTGCTGGCGATCGTAGCGCTGGCGGGGTTGCGCCACCATTTTCGCGCGCAGCGTAATCTGGCGATTGCGCTCGAAGGGCTGGTGGTCGCCGGCTGCGTGGCGCTGTTCTTGCACCTGGTGCCCGGCATCCACAATCAACTGATGATCGACGGCGAAAAAGCCGGTCCGCTCAGCGCGCCGTTCACCATGTATTACAACTTCGATAAGGCGATGGTGCCCTTCCTGCTGTTCGCCTGCTTGCCCACGCTGTTTTCCGCCGAACGCGGCGGCAACGCCGGCAGAGCGGGCTGGATTGCGCTGCTGCTGGCCGTGCCGGCGCTGTTGCTGCTGGCCGTCGCGCTGGGCGGCTTAAAAATTGAGTGGCATGCGCCCGCCTGGATCCTGCCTTTCGTGATGGCGAACCTGTTCTTTGTCTGCATGGCCGAGGAAGCGCTGTTTCGCGGCTACCTGCAACAGCGCCTCAGCCAGTGGCTGGGCGCCTGGCCGGCGCTGATCGTCGCCTCCCTGGTGTTCGGCGCCGCGCATCTGGCGGGCGGTACGCTGATGGTGATCTTCGCAACCCTCGCCGGGGTGATCTACGGCCTGGCGTGGATGTGGAGCGGCCGTCTGTGGGTGCCGATTCTGTTCCATTTCGGGCTTAATCTGACCCATCTGCTGTTCTTCACCTATCCGCTGTACCAGCATTCTTAACGGCTGAAGCCGGCAGAGACCCCCTCTCTGCCGGCTGGTCGGGTGAAAACGCTATCACCGGCACTTCACCGCAATGCCCTCAATCACGTTGCCGCCTGCTTTTCTTCGCCCGTCCAGCGCTTTGCAATGAAGTGTAAACGATTCCATTTTTCGCGTTAGATCACCTTTTTACCGCCGCGCGCGTGCTATCTTTCTGCGCAACAGCCTCTCCCTGTTCAGCAACGGGCGTCTCAAGACGGTAATTGGAAGCGATTACACTTTCGTCGGCGCCAAGAAAGGAACCGTATGACGGAATTTAACCCTATCGATCATCCGCACCGCCGCTACAATCCGCTGAGCGGCCAGTGGGTGCTGGTCTCACCGCACCGCGCCAAGCGCCCCTGGCAGGGCCTGCAGGAGGCCGTCCCCACAGAAACGCTGCCGGCGCACGATCCCGACTGTTTCCTGTGCCCGGGCAACGCGCGCGTCACCGGCGATCGCAATCCGGATTATCGCGGCACCTATGTTTTCACCAACGATTTCGCCGCGCTGATGAGCGATACGCCGCCGGCGCCCGACAGCCAGGATCCGCTGATGCGCAGCCAGAGCGCGCGCGGCGTCAGCCGGGTGATCTGCTTCTCTCCCGATCACAGCAAGACCCTGCCCGAACTGACGCTGCCGGCGCTGGAGCAGGTGGTCACCACCTGGCAGGCGCAAACCGAGGAGCTGGGCAAGCACTACCCCTGGGTGCAATTGTTCGAAAACAAAGGCGCGGCGATGGGCTGCTCCAACCCGCACCCGCACGGGCAGGTCTGGGCCAACAGTTTTCTGCCAAACGAGGCCGAGCGCGAAGATCGCCTGCAGCAAGCGTATTTTCGGGAGCACGCCTCCCCGCTGCTGCTGGACTATGTGCAGCGCGAGCTGGCCGCAGGCGAACGCATCGTGGTGAACACCGAACACTGGCTGGCGGTGGTGCCCTACTGGGCCGCCTGGCCGTTTGAAACGCTGCTGCTGCCGAAAACGGCGGTGCAGCGCATCACCGATCTCAGCGCGGCACAAAGCCAAGATCTGGCGCTGGCGCTGAAGAAGCTGACCAGCCGCTACGACAACCTGTTCCAGTGTTCTTTCCCCTATTCGATGGGATGGCACGGCGCGCCGTTCAACGGCGCCGACAACCGACACTGGCAGCTGCACGCCCATTTCTATCCGCCGCTGCTGCGTTCAGCCAGCGTGCGCAAATTTATGGTCGGTTACGAGATGCTGGCGGAAACCCAGCGCGATCTGACCGCCGAACAGGCCGCAGAGCGTCTGCGCGCCGTCAGCGATATTCATTACCGTGAAGCCGGAGCCCAAGCATGAGCCTAAAACCGCTTACCCATTCCCTGTTTACCGAACACTTCGGCTACGCGCCGGCGTTGACCATCCAGGCGCCGGGGCGGGTGAATTTGATCGGCGAGCATACCGATTACAACGACGGCTTCGTGTTGCCCTGCGCCATCGATTACCAAACCGTCATCGCCTGCGCCAAGCGCGACGACCGCCAGATCCGCGTACTGGCCGCCGATTATCAGAATCAGCAGGATCAATTCTCGCTCGACGAGCCGATCGTCAGCCACCCCGATCAGCGCTGGTCCGACTATGTGCGCGGCGTGGTGAAACATCTTCAGCGACGCAACCCCGATTTCGGCGGCGCGGATCTAGTGATCGCCGGCAATGTGCCGCAGGGCGCGGGGCTCAGCTCCTCCGCCGCGCTGGAAGTGGCGGTAGGCCAGGCGCTGCAGGCGCTCTATCAGCTGCCGCTGGACGGCGTGGCGCTGGCGCTGAACGGCCAGGAGGCGGAAAACCAGTTCGTCGGCTGCAACTGCGGCATCATGGACCAGCTGATCTCCGCGCTCGGCCGGCGCGACAGCGCTCTGCTGATCGACTGCCGCTCGCTGGAGACCCGTGCGGTGCCGATGCCGGACAGCGTCGCGGTGGTGATCATCAACTCCAATGTGCAGCGCGGGCTGGTGGACAGCGAGTACAACACCCGCCGCAAACAGTGTGAAGAAGCGGCTCGGTTCTTCGGCGTCAAGGCGCTGCGTGACGTCAGCCCGGAACAGTTTGAAGCACGTCAACATCAGTTGGATCCGTTGGTGGCCAAACGCGCGCGCCATGTCATCAGCGAGAATGCCCGCACGCTGGCGGCGGCCGATGCGCTGGCGGCCGGCGATCTGCAACGCATGGGCCGGCTGATGGCGGAGTCCCACGCCTCGATGCGTGACGACTTCGAAATCACCGTGCCGCCGATCGATCGGTTGGTCGAGATCGTCAAAGCGACGATCGGCCCGCGCGGTGGCGTGCGCATGACCGGCGGCGGCTTTGGCGGCTGCATCGTCGCGCTGATGCCGCAGGATCTCGTGGAGACGGTGCGTGCCGCCGTGGCGCACGAGTATCCGCGGCAAACCGGCGGATTGCAGGAAACCTTCTATGTCTGCCAGGCTTCACAGGGGGCCGGTACATGCTGACGGCAACCACGGCAGCGGCGCCCGATGGGCAGCCTTACCAGCTGACACTGCTGCAAAACGCCGACGGCATGACGGTGACGCTGATGGACTGGGGCGCCACCTGGCTGTCCGCCGTCTTGCCGCTCAAATCCGGTGAAAAACGCGAACTGCTGCTCGGCTGCCGCAGCCCGGCGGACTACCCGTATCAAGGCGCCTATCTGGGCGCCACCGTCGGCCGTTACGCCAACCGCATCGCCAACGCCAGTCTGCCCATCGACGGGAAACCCCATGCGCTGGCCGCCAATCAAGGCGCCCACCAGCTGCACGGCGGCCCCGACGGTTTCCATGCCCGCCGCTGGCGCCGGGTACAGCACGAGGCGCAACAGGTTTGCTATGCGCTGCACTCGGCGGAGGGCGATCAGGGTTTCCCCGGCAATCTCGACGTGCAGGTTTGTTACCGCCTGACCTCGGATAATCGTCTGGAAATCAACTATCTGGCGCAGGTCGATCGCCCCTGCCCGGTCAATCTGACCAACCACGCCTATTTCAATCTGGACGGCGCCGGCACCGACGCCCGCGCCCAACGGCTGCAGCTGTTCGCCGATCGCTACCTGCCCGTCGACGCCGAGGGCATTCCCTGCGCCGATCTGACGGCGGTGGACGGCAGCGGCATGGATTTTCGTCAGCCGAAAACGTTGCTGCAGGATTTCCTGCGCGATCGCGACCAGCAGCGGGTGAAAGGCTACGATCACGCCTTCCTGCTGCAGCGTACCTGTGGGGCGCTGGAGAGCCCGGCGGCGCATTTGTGGTCAGCCGACGGGCAAGTGCAAATGAGCGTGTTCACCGACGCGCCTGCGCTGCAGCTCTACAGCGGCAATTATCTGGCCGGCACGCCGGCGCGCGATGGCGGCAGCTACGCCAACCATGCCGGCGTGGCGCTAGAGAGCGAGTTTTTGCCGGACAGCCCGCACCATCCCGAGTGGCCGCAGCCGGACTGTTGGCTGCAACCGGGGAGCCGCTACCGCAGCGCCACGCATTATCAGTTTTATCCTATCTGACCTGCTACGCCCCTCGCCGTGCGGCCGGGGGCAATTTGTTATAAATGCTTACCTTTTAGCGCCATCCCCCCACCGGCGCCCACCTTCCCTTATTCCAAAGCGCGCACTACACTCAGGCTACCGTGATAAGCACAACGCCTTGTGCAACGTCACCATTTTCGGCCGATGGCGGCCAATCAATAGCTGAAGGAACACCTATGCGTCTGATTACTGCACTTCCATTGCTGGCGGGCTTAATGCTGAGCACCAATCTGATGGCGGCCGACGCGACGACGGCGACGAAAACGCCTTCGCCGGCGCAGGCGGCCCAACAGAAACGCATGACCGATTGCAACCAGCAGGCATCCACCAAGTCGCTGAAAGGCGCCGATCGCTCCACCTTTATGAGCACCTGTCTGAAGTCCGAAGGCGCCGCTGCGTCCGGCAAAACCCTGACGCCGCAGCAGCAGAAAATGAAAAGCTGCAATGCCGACGCCAAGACCAAGGATCTGAAGGGCGACGCGCGTAAAACCTTCATGAGCAACTGCCTGAAAAAATCGGCCTGATTTCCCCTCTGCCACGGCGCGTCCGGAGCGATTCCGACGTGCCGTTTCTCCCCCTTCCGCATCAGCCTGAACGATTCAGCTTTTTCCTTTCGCCAGCCCTTACTTTGCGGCAAGAAATTGGCTATGGTTAGACACTATCGATTGCCGAGCCCCGGCCCGCGGCAATATAATGATTTTCGTTATCATTGAAATGTCAGATTATTAAGGAGTTAAGCTATGGCTGTAACTAAGCTGGTTCTGGTGCGTCACGGCGAAAGCCAGTGGAACCAAGAAAACCGCTTCACCGGTTGGTATGATGTTGATCTGTCCGACAAGGGCCGCACCGAAGCGAAAGCAGCAGGCAAGCTGTTGAAAGAGGAAGGTTTCACTTTTGACTTCGCTTACACCTCCGTACTGAAGCGCGCGATCCACACCCTGTGGAACATCCTCGACGAGCTGGATCAAGCCTGGTTGCCAACCGAAAAATCCTGGAAGCTGAACGAACGTCACTACGGCGCGCTGCAGGGTCTGAACAAAGCGGAAACCGCGGAAAAATACGGCGACGAGCAGGTGAAACAATGGCGTCGCGGCTTCGCGGTGACCCCACCTGAGCTGACCAAAGAAGACGAACGTTACCCTGGCCACGATCCGCGCTACGCCTCGCTTAGCGAGCAAGAGCTGCCGCTGACCGAAAGCCTGGCGCTGACCATCGATCGCGTTATCCCTTACTGGGACGAAGAGATCCTGCCACGCATCAAGAGCGGCGAGCGCGTGATCGTTGCGGCGCACGGCAACTCCCTGCGCGCGCTGGTGAAATACCTGGATAACCTGAGCGAAGATGAAATCCTCGAGCTGAACATCCCAACCGGCGTGCCGTTGGTGTATGAGTTCGACGAGAACTTCAAGCCAACCAAACGTTACTACCTGGGTAACGCCGACGAGATCGCAGCAAAAGCGGCGGCCGTAGCGAACCAGGGTAAAGCGAAGTAATTTCGCCCGTTCACGAAAAAGCCCCCGTTTTTCACCGGGGGCTTTTTTATTGCTGCTGCGCCATCGCCTCGTTCACCGCGTCCAGCCGTTCCTGCATCGCCGGATGGGTGCTGAGCCAGGCAGGCAGCGCCCAGTCATCGGTCTTTTCTCGTTCAGGCGCCTGTGCCAACGCGCGGTAGATCGCCGCCATTTCCGCCAGCGAACGCCCCTGGCGCTGCATTTCCGCTATCGCAAACGCATCCGCCTCACGCTCCATCCCGCGAGAAAACTGCATCTCATTCACGAAGGATGCGGACTGCAGCAGCGTGTCGCCGATGCCGCTGACGTCACCCGTCATCCACATCAGCGTCAACGCCACCAATGACGAACGCACCAACATGCGCATCGGGTGACGATGGGCGTGATGCCCCATCTCATGCAGCATCACCGCCGCCAAGCCATCGTCGTTTTTTGACAAGGTGACCAGGCTATCGCTGAGCACCAGCGTGCCGTCCGGCAGCATAAAGGCGTTCGGCGCACCGGGCGCCGCCATCAGCTTCAGCGAGAGCGGCGTGCGCTCCTGGCGCATGTCGGCCGGCATCACCTGCCGGAACAGCTGCTGCAGCGCCCGTTGCCGCTCGGCCGGCAGTGCGGAGGGCGCGAAGCCGCTCTGGTCCAAGAACGTCTGCGTATGTTCGCCCAGCGTCTGTTCCACCGAGGTGGGGATGCGCATGGCGATCTCGCTGCTCGCCCACGGCAGCACCACGTAAACGTAAGCCACTACCGCCAGCAGCGTCATCAGCAGCGCCAGGGCGACGCCGCGTTTATGGCGCTCCAGGCGATGCACCCACCCCGGCGAACGGCGTTGATAGAACCAGCGGCGAAAGGCCGCGTCGTCGTCAGGCACAAAGCGCCCGCCGCCCTTGAAGGTGAGCGTCAGCGGAATATTGCCTAGCGCGGCAGAAACGGTGATGTCCGTCAGCGGGATGTAACGCTGTTCATCCTGCCGCTGCAACGTCACGCCTTCGCCGCTTTCGTTCACCAGCAGACGAGCCGCCTCACGTGCGGCCCGTCCCGGCAACTGATAAGCGCCTTCAAGGATCATCGGCGCCTCAGAAGTTGCCGCCCAGATCCAGCGCCTGCAGCGCTTCTTCGGCCACCGCGCTGTTGGCGCTTTCCTGATGCGCCGTAATGTCCAGCAGCGCCAGATCGCCTTCAACCGCCGTGCAGGCCGCCAGATAACGGGCATGACGCACTTCCGCCACCGGCGCCGCCAAACCGAGCGAGAACAGGGTAATCAGGGTATTGGTGATCAACAATCCCATATACGGCAGCGTTTTCATTGAGGAATGCAGCTTGATGTCGCCGTTCAGCCTTGCCTGGTTAAACAGATAGTTGCGCTGGGCAACGACCTGGTAGCTGCTGGCCACCAGCGCGCCGATCAACAGCACCACCATCATCAGCAGAAGGCTGCTGATATTGTCCAGCACCAGCACATCAATGGCTTCATTGGTCAACATGCCCATCAACACCATCTGATAGAGAGTAAAGAAGAACGAACCGATGCACACCAACGCGACCAACATGAATGGCAGGAATATGAGCAGGCCGATCAAGGCAAATTTGATAAAGGCCGATTTCTTCAGTTCGGCAATAAACGGTGTGCGCCCGAAGAACAGGTTATTAACGTACAAATCATGCTGCAGTGCGCTAATAATGCCGTTTACCGCCGCAAATGCCGGCACGGCCAAAATCAGCGTCAGCACCAGCATAAAAGCGATGGCGTTGATGCTGCCAAGACCGCTGCCAATGCCGAGCAAGATGATCAGACCGACATACAGCCCGATAATCAGCAATAACGGGCAGAACAGTAAAGCCCAATAGGCACGCCCGGTGCGGCAGACATAATTAAAACGCACGCCGCGATAGCTCGACATAATCGCATTGTAGCGCCAGCTGCGAATAACGATCCACGGCAGCAGGGCAAGCAACACCAGCAAAGCCAGCAGCCCCAACAGGGGCGTTATCGCCAGCAAGATATAAAACACGATGATGCCGCCGATCACCAACAGCCGCCCTTTCAGAATTTGCAGCGGTTGTGCATGGTAGTCGAAACGATCGCCGTCCAATTCCGTGTTGCCGTAAAAATAGCGGCGACGGCGCACCGTCGCCCAGGCGGAATAGATGCCCAGGGTCAGGACGGTCAATAATGCATTGACTAACCAAATAGCGAAGTACTCACCACCTTTCCCATGGAATTTAATCCGGTGCAGCCCCAGCGGCTGCGAGGTATTGTTTGTCATAATTCTTTCATCCTGAAAGGAATAAGGTCATACCACTCCCCACTTATTAGGCCTGCGGGGTTTATGGAATAAAAAAAGCGTCTTATATAAGCACAATGCCGCGAGTAGTGACAATTATTCTTTTCTTAAATAGGAATAATGCGAAGAGGGTCGCTTAAGGACTTAATTGGCCTATTAACTGTAAGCCTTAAAGTCGTGGAATATAGAGAAGTGTAATGGCAAGGATAAAACAAGGGCCCGCTATCGGGCCCTTGTCATTGTTTGCGGTTATCCGCGGCGCGCTTTCACCGCCGCCGCCAGATCGCGCAGCACGGTTTCGGTGTCCTGCCAGCCGATGCAGCCGTCGGTCACGCTCTTGCCGTAAACCAGCGGTTCGCCGCTTTCGAGGTTCTGGTTGCCTTCCACCAGGTGACTTTCGATCATCACGCCGATGATCGCTTTTTCACCGCCGCTAATCTGCCCGCACACGTCAGCGCTCACGTCCATCTGCTTTTTGAACTGTTTGCTGCTGTTGGCGTGGCTGAAGTCGATCATCACCTGCGCAGGCAGCCCGGCTTTGCTCAGGCCGGCTTTGACGTCCTTCACGTGCGCCGCGCTGTAGTTCGGCTCTTTGCCGCCGCGCAGAATAATGTGGCAGTCGCCGTTGCCGCTGGTGTTAACGATCGCCGAGTGGCCCCACTTGGTCACCGACAGGAAGCAGTGCGGCGCGCCGGCGGCGTTGATGGCGTCGATCGCCACCTTGATGGTGCCGTCGGTGCCATTCTTGAAACCGACCGGGCACGAGAGGCCGGAGGCCAGCTCGCGGTGCACCTGCGATTCCGTGGTGCGCGCGCCGATGGCGCCCCAGCTCATCAGATCCGCCAGGTACTGCGGCGTGATCATGTCGAGGAATTCGCCGGCGGCCGGCAGACCGCTGTCGTTGATCTCCACCAGCAGTTTGCGCGCCAGGCGCAGGCCGTCGTTGATGTTGAAGCTGTTATCCATCTGCGGATCGTTGATCAGGCCTTTCCAGCCCACGGTGGTGCGCGGTTTTTCGAAGTATACGCGCATCACCACTTCCAGCTCGCCGCTCAGTTCTTCACGCAGCGCCAGCAGGCGCCCCGCGTACTCTTTGGCGGCTTGGGTATCGTGGATGGAGCAAGGGCCAATCACCACCAGCAGGCGATCGTCGCTGCCGCGGAGGATATTGTGAATCGCGCTGCGGGCCTGGGACACCGTCTTTGCCGCGCGTTCGGTAGCCGGGAATTTCTCCAGCAGAGCCACCGGCGGCAGGAGTTCCTTAATATCATTAATGCGTAAATCGTCGTTTTGGTAATTCATAGCTTTTCCATTCGGTATCGAGGGGTATTTCGCAGTGCGTAACGGTGTAGATCCCAACAATCTAGCCTGTGGGAATGACGCTGTAAATCACCTTTGCCCCCCTCCGCTGGAACCGCCAAATTAACAGCAGATTGTGCTGTTTCATCAGGGGAGCGCAGAGCCTCCTTTTTCGCTATGCTAGCGATCGGAATATACAGCGACCCGAGTTGAACATGCCTTCTCTGTTATTAGTTGATGACCACCCGGTGGTTCATGTCGCACTGGAAGCGGCGCTAATGAAATCATCCCGCCCCTACCGCCTGCAGGCGGCGCAGGACGACGTCCAGGCGTTGGCTCTGCTGGCCGAGGCCGCTTTCGGCCTGGTGATCCTGGATATCGGCCTGCCGCAGGTCGATGGGCTGCAGCTGTTGAAAAAAATCCGCCGCCGCTACCCGCAACAAAAGATCCTGATCTATACCGCGCAAGAGGCCGATGTCTATGCGCGCATGGCGCATGCCGCCGGCGCCGACGGTTTCGTCAATAAAGGCAGCTCGCTGGCGGAGTTGGTGCTGGCGATCGAGCAGGTGCTGGACGGTGAAGCCAGTTTCCCCGCCGCCGCGCTGGCCGAAGAAGCGCCGACGGCGGACGGCGGGCTGCTCACGCCCAAGGAGCTCGAGGTGCTGGGTTTGCTGAGCCAGGGGCTGTCCAACCTGCAGATCGCCGACCGGCTGCACATCAGCAACAAGACCGTCAGCACGCACAAGAAAAACATCCAGCGCAAAACCGGCGCCGGTAATCTGCTGGAGCTGGTGGCGGTATTTAAAGAGCTGGCGCCATGATGCGCCGCGCCCTGCTGCTGCTGATCCTGTGGTGCGGCCTGGCGCAGGCGGGGGAGCCGGTGCGCTATCAGCTGGTCAGCAATCTGAATACCCCCGAGAACATGCTGATCGTCGGCGAGAAAAACCCCTGGCGCGACCACACGCTGCGCGTCGGCATCATCAGTGAGAACACCAGCCCATACAACATCATTGTGGATGACGATCTGTATGGGCTGAACGCCGACTACCTCGGCTATATCCAGCAGGTAACCGGCATTCGCTTCGCCATTTACGGCTTCGCCGATCTGACGCAGCTGGAGCAGGCGCTGCACGACGGCAAAATCGATCTGCTGTATGGCATCCCGCAAAGTGAAGCGCTGCACGGATTGGCGATCTCTCAGCCCTATTACGTCAGCAACCTGCGCGTATTGCGCGACCGCAGCAACGATCGGCCGGTGATGCTCAACTCCGCCAATGCCCGCGTCGCGATCGGCGCGCTGACCGACATGCAGTCCGGCGGCGCCCTGCAGGCGGTGGCGTCGCAGATCCAGCGCTACGACAACAACCTGCAGGCGGTCTATTCGCTGCTCAACGGCAGCAGCGACTACTTTATCGCCGACGAGGCCAGCGCCAGCTTTATCATCGACCAGTTGCAGCTCGGCCAGCTCTATCAGATTGAAAGCAACGAGAACCTGGGCAACCTGTCCTTCGTGTTCGCCGCCGCCGACCCGCGGCTGATAGATACGCTGGACACCGCCATCGCCGACGCGCCGATGGAGCTGATGAATGCCCTGCAGAGCCGCTGGAGCAAAAAGATCCCCAGCTACCTCGATACCGGCAATGCCGATCTGACGACGATGGAGAAGAATTGGGTGGCGAGCCACCGCGTGGTTTACTACGCCGCCATCGAGAACAATTTCCCGTTCGCCTACCGCGGCTCCGACGGCCAGCCGCGCGGCTACGCCATCGATATTCTCAACATCATCGCGCAAAACACCGGGCTGCGTTTCGCGCCGCTGTGGGCGCGCAACGCCGAGCAGGCCGATCAGCTGGTGCAATCCGGCCAGGCCAGCTTCCGCGCCGCCCTGCCGCTGGCGCGCGGCGTCAAGGCGCGCTACAGCGCCAGCATGCCGATCCACCGTTCGCTGTGGGGCGTTTACGTCGGCCAGTATGCCAACGGCGTCTCGACCTGGGGCGATCTGGCCGGCAAGCGCATCGGCGTGCTGCAGGGCGATTTGGCGCAGGGGCTGGTGCCGGAACAGGAACAGACCGTCAGCTTCGCCGACAGCAAGTCGATGTACGACGCGCTGGCCAACGGCCAGCTGGATGCGCTGGTGGATAACGTCATCTCCGCCAACTTTTTGGCGCTGTCGCGCTATTCCGGCGCCATCAAGCTGGCCTTCGCCGCCAACAACATCCCCTATCCGGTGGCTTTCGGCGTGCGCCGCGATCAGCCGCTGCTGCTGGCGATCCTCGATAAGAACCTGATGCAGATCCCGGCGGATACCCTGCAATCGCTGCGCGACGAGTGGATCGTCGATCGCAGCAACCTGATCGACGCGGTGAACGACAACCGCATGCCGCCGCAGACCACCTGGCTGCTGGCGCTGTTGGCCTCCGCTACCGTGCTGCTGTTGGCGCTGACGCTGCGCCGTTTCATGCTGCAGCGCCGTGAAAAACGCGAACGCGAAGAGCTCGAGCAGGCGCGCCGCCGCGCCGAAGCGGAAAATCGCATGAAGAGCAAATTCCTCGCCACCGTCAGCCATGAACTGCGCACGCCGATGCACGCCATCCTCGGCCTGCTGGAACTGGAGCTCAAACGCCAACCTGCGCCGGAAGGCCTGCCGGTGATTTACAGTTCGGCCTCATCGCTGCTCAACCTGCTCAACGACCTGCAGGATCACGCGCGGCTGGAAACCGGGTCGTTGACGTTGGCGCCAAAACCGGTGGCGCTGCGCCCCTGGGTCGCGCGCATCGACGCCCTTTACCGACCGCTGATCGGCGATCGGCCGTTGACGCTGAGCGTGGTGGCGGATCCGGCGCTGCCGGAGGCGGTGATTATTGATGGTGAGCGTTTACTTCAGGTGGCTAACAACCTGATAAACAACGCGATAAAGTTCACGCCGCGCGGCGCCATTCAGGTCGAAGTCGGCTGGCGCGCGCAGGATGAGCGGCAGGGGGAATTGCATCTGACGGTGAACGACAGCGGCTGCGGCATCGCCGCCGATGAGGTGGGCAAGCTGTTTCAACCGTTTTACCGCGCGCGCGGCGCGCAACGCATCTCGGTGCAAGGAACCGGTTTGGGCCTGTCGATCTGCAAAGAAATCGTCGAACAGATGGGCGGCCGCATCGCGTTGCACTCGCAGCCGGGCGTCGGTACACGCGTCGAGGTCGCGATACCGGTCGAGCTGAGCGGCTCGCCGCCGGCTGTCGCCCCGGCAGAACGTAGCTTTGATCTGCCGTCTTCCGCCATGCGTACCGCGCTGATCGACGATCATCCCACCAATCTGTTGCTGCTGGAACGCCAGCTGCGCCACTTCGGGCTGCAGCCGGCCCGCTTTGAACAAGGCTATGCGCTGCTGCAGGCCCAGCGCCGGCAGCCGTTCGATCTGCTGTTTATCGACTATAACATGCCGCGCCCGGACGGACTGACGCTGGCCAGGCTGATCCGGCGCGACGAACAGCGGCTGCAGCGCCCGCCTTGCCGCATCGTGCTCTGCTCGGCAGACGTGCAGGAGTTTACCCGCATCCCGCCGGGCCTGGTGGCGATCGACCACTTCCTGACCAAGCCGATTTCACTGGCGGCAATCGGCCAGGTATTGGCTCAGCAACCGCAGGCTCAGGAAGAAAAGTCAGTCCTTACTGACCTACGGCAAACGCTGGCTGAGATGGCGGGCGGCGATCGCGCCATGATGCAGCGGCTGGCGCAGACGCTCAACGACACGCTGCGGCAAGACCGGCAGCGGCTCGCGGATGCCGTCGTCGCGAGCGACTGGTCACGCCTGGAACAGGCGGCGCACCGCATCAAGGGCAGCCTGCTGATGCTGCAGTTGCCGGAAGCCGCGCGGTTGTGCCAGCAACTGGTGGAAACCGCACGTCGGGGCGAACTTGCCGCCGCCGCTTATACTAAATTAAAGGCGTCAGTGGCGCAGATAGAACCGGAGCTGGACGCTCTGCTCGCCGCCGCCCCCACTTTCGCTATGCATAAGGATGAATAATGTCGGACACTCCACACGTACACCTGCCGAAAGACAGTAATAGTAAACGCCTACTGACCGCTTTTTTAGTCACCGCCGTCTTTATGGTGGCCGAAGTGGCCGGCGGCCTGTTGTCCGGCTCGCTGGCGCTGTTGGCCGACGCCGGGCACATGCTGACCGATGCCGCCGCGCTGTTGGTGGCGCTGATGGCGGTGCACTTTTCCCAGCGCAAGCCCAACGCGCGCCACACCTTCGGCTATCTGCGCCTGACCACCCTGGCGGCCTTCCTCAACGCCGCGGCGCTACTGGTGATCGTGGTATTCATCCTGTGGGAGGCGATACGGCGTTTCTTCGAACCACAGCCGGTGATGGGTACTCCGATGCTGATCATCGCCATAGCGGGGCTGCTGGCGAACCTGTTCGCCTTCTGGCTGCTGCATCGCGGCAGCGAAGAGAAAAATATCAACGTGAGGGCGGCCGCGCTGCATGTGCTGGGCGACCTGCTCGGCTCGGTGGGCGCCATCGTCGCCGCCATCGTCATTCTCGCCACCGGCTGGACGCCGATTGACCCGATCCTGTCGGTGCTGGTCTCCTGTCTGGTGCTGCGCAGCGCCTGGCGGCTGCTGAAGGAGAGCTTCCACGAGCTGCTGGAAGGCACGCCGCAGGAGGTCGACATCGCCAAGCTGCAAAAAGACCTGTGCCTGAACATCCCGGAAGTGCGCAATATCCACCACGTACACGTCTGGCAGATCGGCGAACAGAAGCTGATGACGCTGCATGCGCAGGTGATCCCGCCGCATGACCACGATGGGCTGTTGCAACGTATCCAGGCTTATCTGTTGGAACACTACAAGATCGGCCACGTGACCATCCAGATGGAGTACCGGCACTGCGAGACGCCGGACTGCGGTATCAACCGGGCGCCGGAGCCGAGTGAACACTCACATGCCGAAGCGCATTCCCATCTGGGACATCACCACTAAGCCACGAGGGCGCCATCACGGCGCCCTCTGCGTTGTTACGGTGCGGAAGAGAGCGGATTGGAACGGTTGCGCCCGGCGCTCTTGATCCACAGCCAGGAGCCGTTCAGGGCGATCAGCGTCAGAATGACATACTCCAGCGCCATCGCGTACACGCCCTGGTAGGCGAAGATCGCCACGCTGATGACATCGATAACCACCCACAGCAGCCAGTTTTCCACGTACTTGCGCGTCATCAGGATCATCGCCACGATGGAGAGCACCATCATCGCCGAATCCCAGAACGGGAACGCGTCCGGCTGCAGCGTCGGCATCTGCACGTTCAGCCCCAGCCCTTGCATCACCGCCACCGCAATCTGCGTCAGCCAGGCGAACACGCGGTCGATGTTGAAGGTCATCAGGCCGATGCCGATGACGCAAACCGCCGCCCAGGCCAACGCTTTCGGCAGCGGCAGCCAGCGGATCTGCAGCTCGGCCTGGTTATCCTGGGTTTGGCGGCTCCAGGCATACCAACCGTAAATATTGGCGCCGAAGAAAAACAGCTGCAGCAGCAGGCTGGCGTACAGCTGGATCTGGAAGAAAATCACCGCGAACAGCGTGACGTTGATCAGGCCGAACAGGTAGTTGATGATTTTTTCCTTGCTAGCGTACCAGATGCACAGCAACCCGAACAGTGTGCCGATGGCTTCGATCCACGACAGATCGTAACCGCCCGCGCCAAGCGGAATATGCACCAGAATATTGCTGGTACTGAAGAAGCTCATGAGGTCATCCTTTTAAACGGTTAAGCGTTGCCTTTAACCTGCATCTTAAGCTGAGCGGCGAAATCCAGCATGCGGTTCAGCGGCACCAGCGCCTTTTCACGCAGCGCGGCGTCCACGTGGATCTCATGCTGCGCGCCCCCCTGCTCCAGCCCTTCGGCAATCGCCTTCAGGCCATTCATCGCCATCCACGGGCAATGCGCGCAGCTGCGACAGGTCGCGCCTTCCCCGGCGGTCGGCGCTTCGAACAGCTCCTTGTCCGGACAAGCCTGCTGCATCTTGTAAAAGATACCGCGATCGGTGGCGACGATCAGCTGTTGATGCGGCAATGTTTTCGCCGCCTGAATCAGTTGGCTGGTCGATCCCACCGCATCCGCCAGCTCGACCACCGCCTGAGGCGATTCGGGATGCACCAGGATGGCCGCCTGCGGATAGAGCGCCTTCATGCGCCGCAGCGCCTGGGTCTTAAACTCGTCATGGACAATGCAGGCGCCTTGCCAACACAACACGTCAGCGCCGGTCTGCTTCTGCACGTAGCTGCCGAGATGACGATCCGGCGCCCAGATAATTTTCTCGCCCAGGCTATCCAGATGCTCGATCAGTTCGACGGCGATGCTGGAGGTCACCACCCAGTCAGCGCGCGCTTTGACCGCCGCCGAGGTATTCGCATAGACCACCACGGTGCGATCGGGATGGCTGTCGCAAAACGCATGAAATTCCTCTTCCGGGCAGCCCAGATCCAGCGAACATTCGGCAAACAGCGTCGGCATCAGCACCTGCTTTTCCGGGCTGAGGATCTTGGCGGTTTCCCCCATGAAACGCACGCCGGCCACCAACAGCGTGGAAGCCGGATGCGCGCTGCCGAAGCGCGCCATTTCCAGCGAATCCGCCACGCAGCCGCCGGTTTCTTCCGCCAGCGCCTGGATTTCCGGATCGGTATAATAGTGGGCGACCATCACCGCGTTGCGCTGCTTGAGCAGGGTTTTGATCTTTTCGCGATAAAAGGCTTTTTCGGCTACGTCCAGCGGTACCGGTTTAGGCGGGAAGGGATACACCGCCGCATTGACATCAAACATTTCACTCATCGCTGCAATCTCATGCTAGGCTGGGCGCCTGCCGCTTGAATATTGCCTGCCGCAACGCCCTTCGTTTTATATACTAAACAAAATACCTAAATCAGCGCGAAAAGTCCGCTGATATTTTCAATTTTGCGC
>NZ_JVEL01000326.1:0-214 GCF_001076875.1 Serratia sp. 506_PEND | reverse complement strand
TTGTTTAATAGATTAAAAACACAGGCATTGCCCGCGCAGTTCACAGCGGATAACCGCTTGGCGAGAACGTATAGCCGTTCAGAAAAGAGCGGGATGACGATCGGAGTGTTGTTGAAACGAGAAAGCAGCGGATTCAGATTGCGGTGATGCGGATACGATAAAAGGCGCTTTTTCTGAATGGGTGGGTCGTGCAGGATTGATTCGGCCTGTGGCC